>PHAT01000001.1:0-118261 GCA_002840435.1 Deltaproteobacteria bacterium HGW-Deltaproteobacteria-6 | reverse complement strand
TCACAGCTTACCCCGGGAACTCCAGTTCTGATGGTTGCATCGGGCACCAATTTGTATGCATCCTATACCGGAAGCGGCATCTATATGCATAACGGCACTGCCTGGTCGCAGATCACCCCCGGCAATCCAGAGAAGATGCTGACTTCAAATAACATCTTGTATGCAGACTTTGGCGCAAATGGCCTCTATCAATATAACGGCACGATCTGGTCGCAGCTTACGACCGGCAACCCGGCAGATATGGTGGTGGGAAATTGATGAGTAATAGGCAAGGGGCAAGGGGGTAACCATTTAGTCTCTTTTCAACGGTGTCGTCGTCAACTCGAGTTTTGCGACAACGCCGCGTGTGCATCCGTTGTGCTGGCAGTCAAGAGAGTTTGCCGAAATTTGCGCGTGAACGACTTGCCTTCGGGCAATCAGCACAAGGCCTGGCCGCGTGCTATCGATCCAAGACCATTTGCGGGTCTGGTTCCAAAGGATGTTTTCCGGAAAATCATCAGGCGCCGGATAGGTTCTTAAGGTCTCGGCAGGTTTGAACGCAAGCGGTTTTTGGAAGAGTTTGGAAAGTTGCTTAACCAAACGTTTCGCAATGCCTTCAGCTTCCGGCCAGGGAATATCTTCAGATTTTAGCTTTGCGCCTGTGACACAGGCATCCTTGAACGCAGGAAGTCTACCATCTAACAAGAAAAAGCCCGGACGGGTTAACCCGTCCGGGCTTTTGTAATTTTCAACAAAGATAAGCGAAGCTTCCGTTTAGCCCTTCAGCCTTCAGCCTTCAGTCTCGTCCCCCTGCAGGGGGATCGAACTAATCGGCTATTTCTATAATCAGATATTTTTTCTTTCCCTTGCGCAGGCGCAGTTCGTTGCTGACGGCAAAGTCATCAGGGGACAATTTTTCATCCACGGATTTAACCTGGCGTTCACCGATATAGATGCCGCCCTGGTCAATGAGGCGTTTGGCCTCCGACATGGATTGTGTCAGTCCCGCCTTGGCGCATAAAGACGTGATCAGAAGACCGGCATCCAGATCCTTGCGGGAAACTGCATAACGGGGAATGGCGGACGTATCGGCCTGTGGCGCTTCGCGCGGAATGTCGCTTGCGGGGAAAAGATCGGCATCGACCGGACGGGCATGGAAGGCCTCCATCGATGCGCGCCACGCGGCTTTTGCCGCTTCCGCGCCGTGGGTGACTTTGGTTGCCTCGTAAGCCAGGACGGTTTTAGCCATGTTCAGTCTGGCGTCGGCCAGTGTTTTGACGACGGCAATTTCTTCAAGCGGCAGATACGTAAAGAGTTTGAGAAACCGCTCCACATCCGCGTCGTCGCAGTTGACCCAGTATTGATAATACTCGTAGGGCGTGGTCAGCGTGCCGTCGAGCCAGACGGTGCCTTTTTCCGTTTTTCCCATCTTTTGACCAAGCGACGTGGTAATCAGGGGAAAGGTGACGGCCTGCGCGTCTTTGGCTTCAACCTTGCGGATCAGCTCGGTGCCGGCCAGCATGTTACCCCACTGATCGTTGCCGCCCATTTGCAGGGCGCAGCCGTAATGCTGGAACAGGTATAGAAAATCATAGCCCTGCAGGAGCATGTAATTGAACTCGATAAAGTTGAGCCCTTTCTCCAGGCGGATCTTGTAGCTTTCCGCCGCCAGCATTTTATTGACGCTGAAGTGCCGTCCGATATCACGCAGAAATTCAATGTAGTTGATCCTGGTAAGCCAGTCGGCATTATTGAGAAGCAGGGCGCGGCCGTCGGTAAAATCCAGATACTGGGAAAGCTGTCTGCCCAGACACTGCGCGTTGTAGTCAATCTGCTCGCGGGTAAGCACCTGGCGCATTTCCGTCTTGCCGCTGGGATCGCCGATCAGCCCGGTGCCGCCGCCGACCAGGGCAATGGGCTGGTTGCCGTTTTGCTGCATGTGCGCAAGCGCCATGATAGGCACCAGAGAGCCGATATGGAGGCTGGTGGCGGTGGGATCAAAGCCGATATAACAGGTCACGGGGCCTTTGGCGAAAAGCTCGGTAATCAAGGCCTCGTCGGTGATCTGCTCGACAAAACCTCTTTCCTTTAAAATTTCATAAGCGCTTTTCATCTGGTCCCTCCGTTCAATCGTTGAGCTTGATGCTGATCCTCTCAATAGCACTGGCCTTACCGCTTTGCGCGTCAATATCCATCATGACGCCCTGCAGGCGGATATCATTTTTGGCCACGTCAAATCTGTTGGGTATCTGTGTTAAGAATCTTTCAATGATGGTGTCTTTTTTAATGCCGATCACGGAGTCAAAAGGGCCGGTCATTCCAACGTCGCTGATATAAGCCGTGCCGCCCGGCAGAACTTCGTTGTCCGCCGTCTGCACATGCGTGTGCGTGCCCAGCACCGCGGAAACTTCACCGTCGAGATACCAGCCCAGGGCCTTCTTCTCCGAGGTTGCCTCCGCGTGGATATCAACGATAATAACATTGGTTTTGGCTTTCAACCGGGCAATTTCCTGTTTGGCCGTGACAAACGGACAGTCAATCGGCGCCATGAAAATCCGGCCCGCCAGATTGAGCACACCGACGTAATCGCCCGCGGCAGTCGGCATTAATACCGAACCTTTACCGGGCACTGTGCCCGGATAATTGGCCGGACGCAGCAGCGTCTCATAATCGTCGATATATTCCAGCACATCTTTTTTATCCCAGATATGATTGCCGGACGTCAGGATATCAATGTGCGCTTCATACAGTTCTTCGACAATATCCCGGGTAACCCCAAAACCGGCCGCCGCATTTTCACAATTGGCGATCACCAGATCAACGTCGTGCGTCCCAACCAGAGAAGGCAGCAGTTCTTTAACCGCCGTGCGTCCCGGCTTGCCCACGATATCGCCGATAAAAAGAATCTTCATGCTTCACTCGAATCTATGCGCGCTACTTGGCAAAATTAGACACGCGTGTTTCCCGGATAACCGTGACCTTGATCTGTCCCGGGTAGGTCATTTCGTTTTCAATCTTCTTAATGATGTCGTTGCACAGCATCACGGTGTCATTGTCGGAAATTTTTTCGTTTTCCACCATGATGCGGATTTCACGGCCTGCCTGAATCGCGAAGCACTTATCGACGCCGTTGAAGGAATGAGCAATCTTTTCCAGTTCCTCCAGACGATGAACGTAGGTTTCCAGCATTTCACGGCGCGCTCCGGGACGGGCTGCCGACAGGGTATCTGCCGCCTGCACCAGAACTCCCAGCAGCGTGTTGTTGCGTCCGTCGTCGTGATGGGTGGCAATTGCCTGAACGATACGCGGATTTTCACCGAAGCGCTTGGCAAAGTCGGCGCCGATGGCCGCGTGCGTTCCTTCAATTTTATGGTCCACCGCCTTGCCGATATCATGCAGCAAACCGGCGCGCTTGGCCTCCTTGATGTTCATTTTCAGTTCAGCAGCCATAAGCCCCGTCAGATAAGCCACATCAATGGAATGTTGCAGAACGTTTTGAGAGTAGCTGGTGCGGTATTTAAGCGCGCCCAGCATATTGATAATTTCCGGATGAATATCGTGGACGCCGCAGTCGAAAGACGCTTTTTCACCGGTTTCGCGGATAATCTGTTCGACTTCCGTCCGTACTTTTTTGACAATTTCCTCAATCCGGCCCGGATGAATGCGGCCGTCCTGAATAAGCCGTTCCAGCGATATGCGGGCAACTTCCCTTCGGACCGGGTCGAAACTGGAAAGCACCACCGCTTCCGGCGTATCATCCACAATCAGATCAATGCCGGTAGCCGCTTCAATCGCCCGGATATTACGGCCTTCGCGCCCGATGATGCGGCCTTTCATTTCTTCACTGGGCAGATTAACAACGGACACCGTATGCTCCGCTACATAATCTCCCGCATACCTTTGAATGGAATAAGCGATGATTTCGCGGGCCTTCCGATCGCCCGTGAGCTTGGCTTCTTCTTCAATTTTACGGACAAGGACTGCCGCGTCACGTTTGGCGTCCGATTCCATCGATTGAATCAGAATATTTTTTGCTTCTTCAGGCGTAATGCCGGCAATCTTCTCCAGTTTGTCTTTTTGCTCTTCCACCAGCGCGTCCATCCGCTTGTGTTTTTCCTCCAGAGCGTGTTCTTTCTGGGTTAAATTTTTATCACGCCCCTCAAGGTTTGATTCCTTTTGTGTCAAGGAATCGATACGCTTGTCCACATTTTCTTCTTTGATCCGGATACGTTTTTCCAGGCCTTCCAGATCACTTTTAATATCTTTCGTTTCCCGGTCAAAATCCGCCTTCATCTTCAGCAGATTTTCCTTAGCCTGCAGAATCGCTTCTTTTTTGAGTGTCTCGGCTTCTTTTTTGGATTCCTCGACAATACGCGCCGCCAGACTTTCCGATGCCTTGATTTTCTTTGCTGTAAATATCTGTTTCAGAACATAACCGACTATGGCACCCGCCAAAACCGCTACTACTATAAACAGGACAAACAAACCGCCCTCCAACATAGTTATTACCTCCTCTTTTATCCTGGTGAAATAACTGTCTGAACAATGTTTTAACCCGAAAATCAGACCGCCCGCTTCAACAGGATTATATTTAAACCTTCCGACAGGCTTTGATCAAAAACCCTGCCGAAGGATTCATGGTATTTTTTAGTGCTGTGTACGTCGATGGAAAAGGAAAAAGGAAGGCAGTAAAAAACCCCCGCCTATGCCGTGTAAATCACGATTTTGAACCTTTTATAAAAGTGGGCGCCCGGTGTTGTTTGTTTCAGGCTTTCTGCCACCCGACCAGCGGAACAAGGCGGACATGCTCACCGCAAACAAGTATAGGCCCCAGGTTCAAAGTGTTGGCTCAAAAACAAATGACAATCACGCACATCGCAGGGGTGAATAAATTTCTTAATCAACTTGCGTTTTCTATTAACTGAATAAGCTTTTCGGACCGATGCGTCAGTTGCTCACATAAGTCCTGATTGACTCCCTTTAATTTTAAATAATCTTCTGAAATGTTCAAAGCTGCCAGGATAGCCACATCCACTGTCCGGAGTTCATCGTTCGACTGCATGACATCTTCCATCTTCTCATTAACAAATCGAACAACATTGGCCACTTGTTCATCTTCCGCATCACTCAAAACCGCAAGTTCCCGCCCTAAAATTTTAATTTCGTAACGCTTTTTCAAAATCCACGCCCTGGAAGCTTATTTTACCACCTCTATATCTGCAAGTAAATCAAGCAGTGAATCCACCCTTGTGCGTACGCTGTTCCTTTCCTCATCTAATACATTAAGTTTACTTTTGTATTCTTCTATCTCCGATTCTTTATTTTTTAGTGCTTCCTCCAATATTGAAATCTGTTTCTTCAAAAAAACCTGTTCACTAACAATATTCTTAATTTTATCTTCAAGTTCGGTAAATTTGCTAATTTCCACGTTCGTTTCAGTCCTTTTTTTTAGAATCTGCTATCTGTAATTCCACTTTAAATTCGGTTTCATTTATGCCAATTCATACCTGAAATGTCAAGTCATTAATTCGGTTTGCGACTCTGCCAGCACCTCGAAATACCGGTCCAGTTCCGACAATATTTCGCTACTGTCCGTCATTTTTCCCACTTTTTCCCTGAAACGCCCCGAACCGGTTAATCCTTTCGTGTACCAGAGTAAATGTTTACGGAACGTTCTGCCCGCAATTCGCCGGCCGTAAATCTGCGTCTCCATTTCCCAATGCTTTTTAATGAGAGCCTGACGCTCAGGCAAGGAAGGATGGTAATCGCCCGAAACACCATTCAATAATTGATCAATTCCTTTGAATATCCATGGATTTCCCAGAGCGGCCCGGCCGACCATCACCGCGTCGCAGCCGGTTTCCCGGCACATGCGAAGCGCGTCCGCGGGCTCGCGGATATCGCCGTTGCCAATGACCGGAATCTTGACGGTATTTTTGACCTGACGGATGACCTCCCAGTCGGCATGGCCGGAAAATCCCTGATCGGCCGTCCGGCCATGAACGATGATGGCCGCCGCGCCTGCATCCGCGGCGATCCTGCTCATCTCCACTGCATTGATGGACCCCGGGCTCCATCCGGAACGAATCTTGACCGTCACGGGGATGTCTGACGCTCCAGCGACTGCCGCAATGATTTTCCCGGCCAGGGCGGGGTCTTTCATCAGCATGGCGCCGGCGCCGGTTTTGACGACTTTCCGGACCGGACAACCCATATTAATGTCTATTAAATCAGGATGATGCCCGGCAACAACCTTGGCCGCCTCGGCCATCAGGGCGGGGTCGGCGCCGAAAATCTGAACCCCCAGCGGCTGATCTTGAGGAGAGGTTTTTAAATATTCTATTGTTTTTGCTGATTCACGAATCAGGCCGTTGGCGCTGATCATCTCGGTCAGACACAATCCGCAGCCGAAACTGCGGGCAACCAGCCGAAACGGCAAATTCGTAATGCCCGCCAGCGGCGCGAGAATCGCTTTATTCTTGAGGAGATGGATTACAGAAGACACAAATCAAACCCGACCGGATGATGACTTCCGGAGATACTCACCCGCCTTTGCAAGCTCTTCGAGGGTATTGATCCCCATGACTTCGACATAATCCGCCGTCAGACAGGCACAGGCCTTCCGGCCCTCCCGGCGGGCGATTTCCACGATATCGGTCAGATAATATTCCTTTTGCTGATTATCGTTTTTGACCTGGCTAAGCGCGGCAAACAAAAAGGGCGTATCAACACAATAAATCCCCGTATTGATTTCCAGGATTTCTCTTTCCGCGTCGGTTGCATCCCGATGCTCGACAATTTTCAGAATATCGCCCTGATTATTTTTCACAATGCGTCCGTAGGCATGGGGGCCGGGCGGCTCGGTGGTCAGCACGGTCACACAGGCAGAGGCCTTCAGATGATTATTAATCAGCAACCGGATCGTCTCCGGTTTCAGAAGCGGCACATCACCGCAGAGGATAACCGTCAACCCTTTGTAACCGCTGAGAACGCCGCCGGCCTGCATCACGGCATGTCCGGTTCCCAGCTGCGGCATCTGCTCCACAAAAACCAAATCCGGATCAGGAAACGCTTCCCTGACCTTGTCCGACTGATGGCCGACAATCACAACAATTTTTTGCGCCCCCGCATCCCGCGCCGCCTTGATTGCGTAATGCAACAGCGGTTTGCCGTTGAGCACATGAAGCACCTTGGCCATATCCGATTTCATGCGGGTGCCCTTCCCCGCCGCTAAAATAAGCGCGCAAAATTCACTGCTTTGCATCAATTGCTTTCACCTCATACCGTTTGTGTCCGCGGCCCTTCCAACGGCGGCGGAAAAATCACCAGGACTTCCCTGATGGCTTTCTGATCGGCGTTTTCGACGATAAAGATCATGCCGTCGAATTCAAACCTTTCCCGGCGCAGGGGAATTCTGCCCGCCTGCTGGATCAGGAACCCGCCGAGGGTCTCATAATTGCCTTCGGGCAGTCTTGTCAACAAAATTTGATTCAGATCGTCTATTTTCATCCGGCCGTTGATCAAATATCGTCCGGCGGCGATTTTTTTGTACAGTTTCTCACCCTTGTTATATTCCTCATCGATGCTGCCGACAATTTCCTCTCCGATATCTTCCATCGTGACAATGCCGACCGCGCCGCCGTACTCATCAACAACCACGGCCATGTGCTCGCGTTTTTGCTGCATATCCATCAACAGCGGACCGGCCTTTTTCGTTTCCGGAACGTAAAACACATCCGTCCGCATGCAGTCGGCCACCGTGACCATATCCGATGCGGCCATCGGCGTCTGCTTCTGTTTCAGCAGCATATCCAGAAGATCGAAATAATGCAGAATGCCGACAATATTATAAGCCGTTTCCGAATAGACGGGAATGCGCATATATTTTTTTGCCGCGACCACTTTCGCCGCTTCTTCGATCTTCATCGTTTGCGGCAGAGCCGTCAACGCGGAAACAGGCACCATAATCTTTTCCGCCGTCAGTTCCGAAAAATCAAAAACACGGCTGACCATCTCTTTTTCCGTCGTCAGAATATCACTGCCCTCCGTCTTTTCGCCTAAAATATATTTCAATCCTTCTTTGGTGATGTAGGAGGATTGCGTCTCTTGCTGATTGAAGGAAATGTTGACCGCGCCTCTGGATATCGCCGCGACAAAATAAGCCAGCGGATAAAAGACAAAGGACGACAGACGGATGAAATGGGCAACCTTGATGGCCATGACCTCCGGGTAATGCTGGAAAATACTGCGGACAATGATGATGACAAACAGGATCGGCAGCATAACGGCGAAAGCAATCTGCTCGCCCTTATCCGCGCCGAAATATTTAATCAAAAGACCCGTGGCCAGTGTGGAGGCGACAATAATCGCCAGATTCGTACCGATGAGCGCAGTGGAGATAAACCATTCGGGATGTTCCTTTAACTTGACGGCCTGCATGGCGGCGCGGGATCCCCGGCGCGCGTAATATTTTATTTTGTTGATGTCGGAGGAAAATAAGGCGACCTCCCCGCCGGAATAAAGGGCTTCCAGAATCAGACAGATCAAGATGAGGGCAAGAATCAGATAGAGGCTCATTCGTCCGCCTCCGCCGGTGTCCGTTTTTCAATCCGGATCTTGAGTATCCTGGTTTTGCCGATGCTCTCGATGCGGAAGTGATAGCTTTCAAAATCAATGCATTCGCCGCGCTCCGGCATCTTCCCGAACAAATGCAGAACGAAGCCGCCGATGGTATCGAATTCATCCTGCGGCAAAGAGGCCAAGAGCAGATCGTTGACCTGCTCCATCGGCATCTTGCCGGGAACAATCATCGTGTTTTGGTCCACAATATCGCACCCGAAGTTGGCCGGTTCGTCATCGCCGTAAGCCTCTTCAAACAAATGCTCCAGAATGTCTTCCAGCGTCACCAGCCCTGATACGCCGCCGTACTCATCCACCACGATGGCAATCTGGATCGACTTTTCCTGGAAATCATGAAGCAGGCCGTTAATGGTTTTGCTCTCCGGAACAAAATAGGGTTTCGCCATCAATTTTTCAATAGCGGTCGACGGCCCGGAACGCAGGGTGTCATTAAGCAGATCGCGGGCAAAGAGGATGCCGATAATGTCATCGCGGTCATCCCGATAAACCGGAACCCGTTCGTAGCGGTTGTGCACAACTTCCCGGACAATCTCGGACGCCTCCATATCCAGAGAGAGGCAGAACATGTCCACGCGGGGAATCATAATATCCGTCACCGGCTGGTCGCCCGATTCAAAAATGGTTTTGATGAGTTCTTTTTGCGACTCGTCCACAACGCCTTCTTTGCTCCCCGCGTCAATCAGATGCTTGAACTCGTCTTCCATCAATACATCCATGTCCCGGATCTTGCGCTTATCCAGCCGCTTTAAGATCAAACCCGGGGTTTTTTCCAAAGCGGCAACGATCGGGAATTCCAGACGGGAAATCAGCAGCAAAAGCGGCGACACGGCGGATGCAACCTGCATCGGGTAAGTCACGCCGAACGTTTTGGGGATGGCCTCACCAGCTAGAAAAAGGACCACCGATGTCACGATGATCGAAACCCATTGTCCGTTAACTCCCAAAAGACTAATGAACAGAGAGGCGGCCAGAATGGAAATGCTGATATTAACGGCTTCATTACTGGTGACCACCGTGATGAGCAGACGCCGCGGATTATCCAGCAGTTTCACCACGGAATTGAAAAAGGGGTAATTGTCCGACTTCATTTTATGCAGATGCAGATCCGAAAGCGAAAGCAGCGCCGCCTCCGCCGAAGAGAAGAATCCGGAAAACAAAAAAAGAACAACCAGTATGATGATATCAGAACTCAAAACCAATGACTTAAACCTCGCCGCTGTTGTTGATGCATTAATTTATCAGATTACAAATAAAAAAGATACAGCGCTTTCCGGGAAACATCATCGGGATGAAATGAATCAAATTGTTATTATTCCATTGACATCAAAAAGCATCCTTCCTATACTTCCGGTGCGGCGGGCGGATCGAAGCATCAATATTTTAAATCGGCACGATATGTTTTCGTATTGAAAGCAGGGGCATGGAGAAAGCATCATGAAAAGAAAAATAATATGGAGCGTCTTTTTCGTGTTTTTGTTCTGTCAATACAACCAGGCGTCTTTCCTTGATGTGCTTCAGGACAAGCTCGGCCAGGCAGGTACCGGCGGAATCAGCAATGGTAAAATCGATCAGGGGCTTAAAGAAGCCCTGAACGTAGGCATCAAAAACGCGACCCGTTATTTAGGAAAAAACAACGGGTATTTCACCAATGCAGCCGTTAAAATTCTGCTGCCCGAAGAAGTCCGGAAGGCGGAACCCGTTTTGAGAAGCATTGGTTTCGGGCCGGAGCTGGATGAATTCACGCTCAGCATGAACCGGGCCGCGGAGAAGGCCGCGCCCCTGGCCCGGGATATTTTTCTAACCGCGATCACGGATATGCCGTTTGACGACGCCAGCAGGATTCTGAAGGGCGGCAATACGGCGGCGACTGATTATCTCAAGACGAAAACCTATGATAAGCTGCTGGAACTTTTTCAACCGGCGGTGCGTAAAACGATGAATTCGTATCAGGTGACGCAGCAATACGAAGCCATCAGCGGCAAAGTACAGAGCCTGCCGTTAGTCGGCAAAGCCATTGATCCCGACGTCAACCGGTACGTTGCCGCGAAGGCGCTGGACGGATTATTTTACACGCTGGCCCAGGAAGAAACCAGCATCCGCACAAATCCAAAAGCAAGAGTAACCAGTCTGCTCAAAGAAGTTTTTAAGTAAAAACAAAGGATCTCCTGCTGTCTGATTGAAATTTGCCGATTACCTGACGTGAGCCTCGTAAAAAGCCTTTTCAAATGTTGTAATGGTCGTCAAATGGTCATGCTCCGCAATAACCGCCACCAGAGGCCGTCCGGTATCATCATCAACACCGGTCAAACGCAGGGAATCTTCTTGTGCAGGCAATGGTTTGAAACCATGCTTTTTCAAACGTTCGACAATTCCGGCAGTTTCGTGGCCCTGAAACACAAACGACTGTCCCATCAGGAGCCCGTCATTTCCATAGATACAACCGGAATGCGTGAGCGGAAGCGCGGATTCCACCGGATAGACTTCAATTTTTAATCCTTTGTCCAGCGTTACCGTCTCCCGGGGAGAGCCCAGAATAGACAATACTTTTGCCCTCGGCATCAGGATGCTTATTTTATCCACAGCGGCAATATCAGCGGCAACGACATGGACTGCGGCAGAAAGAATCAGAACAAACACAAACAACGGTATAAATCTTTTCATATCAAATCTCTCCTGCAAAATTAAAAAGCCCTCATAGCCACTAATATTTTATTTAAACAAAACATCGATGACGTTAATAATTGCCGCCGGATTGACGCTCATGCCGACCGAGGTGCCTGATTTTTCCGTAACCCTTGTCCCGTCGGATTGGACATAGCTTTTGGATGAAGAGGATGTTTCCACCTTCTTTTCCAGCGGATTAGCCTGCGAAAGAGCCGCAGCGGCTCCGATTTTGGCAAGCCCCCTGGCCATTTGCATCTTATCGACATCAGCGTCATCCGATGATGCAGCCATCGTCTCCGAAGATTTCGATTGCCGCCCCTGCGGTTGACCGGGAACATCCGCGGCAGAGCCCGCAATTGGCGTCAGGGTGATCCTCACCACCGCAGGCTCAAGAACAAAAGCCGCGCCTGTATCTTCCTGTGAAGAAATTGAACTCATGGTAGAGCCAAGGCCCATCCTGGGGTCTTTGAAGAAAAGTCCGGAATTGACGCCCGACGATATCGCATTGAGATAGACTTTTTCCTTCTGGTACTTTTTTTGGATCATCACGTCTTCCTGACGGTATTTGTCCTTGACGAGCGTCAGGATGTGATTGCGATCCCGCTCCAGAGAAACGGACGCAGGCGTCGTTCCCACCAACCGGCCATTGGCATATATTTTGGCGCCCATCGGATTAGTCGAGACAGGAACATCCTGCCTGAGAACCGGCTGACTGCAACCCATTGCAAAAATAACAAACAATCCAAATATAAAACATGACTTTTTCATAGCCGCACCTCTTAAAAAATATACCCTGTCTATTGAAGGGCCGCGATTATCATGTTCTTGACTAAAACAGTCAAGCAATTTTATTTTACCCATTTATTATCCTGTTCCTGCCATTTGACTTAAAAGTTTTTTTCCGCTATCTAGACAACCATTATGACATAAACCCATGGAGGATGTTAACCATGCCCAATATACTACTTGTCGGAAACGGCGCGCGCGAACACGCGATGGCCGAAGCCATTTCACGATCCAGCCTGCATCCCCGTCTGTTTTCGTTTATGAAAGCCAATAACCCGGGGATAGCGTCGCTGTCGGAAAAAACGCTGCTCGGCAATTATTCGGACCTTGCGGCAATTACCGGCTTTGCAACGGAAAACAAAGTAGAACTCGCCGTGATCGGCCCGGAAGACCCGCTGGGAAACGGCGTCGTCGATGCGCTGGCCGCGTGCGGCATTCCGGCCGTCGGCCCCAATAAAAGCCTGGCGCGGCTGGAGACATCCAAGTCGTTCACCCGCAATCTCGTTAGCAAATACAATATTCCCGGCAATCCGCAGTTCAAAGTATTTACGACCGACGACGGCATAGAGGCTTTTCTGAATGAGCTCGAAGGCATCGTCCTCAAACCGGACGGATTGACCGGCGGCAAAGGCGTGCTGGTTCAGGGGGATCATTTTGCCACAAAAGAAGAAGCGCTGAGTTTATGCCGGCAGATTCTGAAAGAAAGCTCATCCGTCATCGTTGAAGAAAAATTCGACGGGGAGGAATTTTCGCTGCAATGCCTGTGCGACGGCAAAACCGTTGTGGGGACTCCGCTGGTGCAGGATCACAAAAGACGGTTTGACGGCGACCGCGGCCCGAACACCGGCGGTATGGGCTCTTACTCGATGCCCGATCATTCTATGCCTTTTGTGAAGCCGTCGGATATCGAGGAAGGCCTGGAGATTACCAGACAGGTCGCGGCGGCTCTCCTGGCTGAAACAGGCAGCCCCTACAAAGGCGTCATGTACGGCGGCTTCATCGCCACCCGAAACGGCGCGAAGCTACTGGAATACAACGCGCGGTTCGGCGATCCCGAGGCCATGAACATTCTGCCGCTTCTGCAAACGGACTTTCTTGAAGTATGCCGCCACATCATCGCCGGAACACTGGATACCCTGAAGATTGAATTCGCCCCCAAGGCAACCGTGTGCAAATACGTTGTGCCCAAAGGCTACGGCCTGCCCGCCGATCATCCCGACGCGGCATCATCCCGCGCGAAGATTGAAGTGGGCGACGTGGGAAAAGCAAGGCTGTACTATTCATCCGTCGACAAAAAAGAAGACGGACTGTATTTGAGTTCATCGCGCGCCATCGGCATTGTCGGCATCGCCGATACACTGGACGAAGCCCGCAAAATTGCCGAAGAAGGCGTCAAGGCCGTGAAAGGCCCGGTCGCCTACCGGGAAGACATCGGCACAGACGCGCTCATCCGGAAGCGCATCGATCACATGAAGAAAATACGGGGAACCTGATCAAACCAGGACGTGTTGCACAACCGCTGACTACTTTTTCCGGTAATGCCTGACAAACAGCAGGCCGGAAAAGCCCAGACACAGCAGGCCGCCCACGGACCAGGCGCCGACAGCGGCAGGAAAAAGATAGAGGGTGGCGGCGCCGAAAGCCGGACCGATAAACAAACCCGTTCCGATCATCGCCTCATGAAGACCCGCGTTTAACCCCTGATTTTCCGGCACGTTCATGGAATAATAGAGGGATGAGTAATAGATCAGTCCGATCGACAGGCCGAAGCCTAATTGCGCAAGCATCAGCAATCCGAGCGATTGCGTCATGAGCATCACAAAGAAACAGACGATCATCAAAAGACATGAGCCGGCCAGCCAGCGGAAACGGTAGTGCCAGCCCGTCCAGTGCCAGAAGATCGCAAATGCAGCCAGCCTGGCAAACATCCAGAAGGAGCAGACAATGCCCGCCATGCCTGTGGAAAGGTCAAGTTTTTCCGCAATGGAAGGAATCAGCGGGATGACGGTGTTGATCGCCACATAGGAAAAGGGATTGGCTATCCAGGCCATCCGCAGAAACCGCCCGGTGTCCGGCAGATGGATCGCCGAGGTGACGGGCTCCTCCTGACGGGGAAGATCGTCCTCTTTTTTCAGCCATTTTGCAGCGAAAGGCAGTAGGGCAAGTTCGATTGCAGTAAGCCCCAGCGGCAGCCAGAACAGACTCGACATGCCCAGTTTTTCAATCAGCAGACCGGTTGTAAAATATGCCACCGCGGCGCCGCCGGCCCAGGTGACATTATAGATGCCGACCATCTTCGCAAGATCCGCACCCGCCCGGTCGCTGATCAGTATTTCCAGGGCAGGCCAGATAAAGCAGACGCCTGATGTCCACAGGCAAAACACCATGACCTGAGCCGTTGCGGTAGTAAATGCCATCCCCAGGGCCAGGGACAAAATAACCACGCAGGAACCCAGGGCAAGCATCCGGATACAACCGTAGCGCTGGGCCAGTTTGCCGCCCTGCCAGGCGGCGAAAATATAGATAAAGCCGCCAAGGGCGGCCGTCAGCAGATTTTCCAGTTCACCGAAACCGAAGGTGCGCCGCAGATAAAAAAAGATGAAATTGGAATAGTAGACGGCGGCATAGCAATTGATTAATTCGATAAGGTAAAATAATTTTTTTGCGGGACTGATCATGATCTGCTTTCTAAACCATACCTGCGACGGAAATTTACCAACCTGTTATCCTGCAGACAGACTGTGTTGCAACAGGAAAGATTGTCATTCCGAATCCCGATACCTCGGGATGAGGAATCTTAATACCTTGAATTATTAAAAACAAGGTTATTCGCCGAGTATGACCCCGCGAATAACCTGATGACGTGATACGCTGAAGGCACGCGAGGTCACGCGTGCGGGGCTTCGATCGGAAAGTGCACGGCGGATTTATTTATCGTTTTTAGAGGCTGATTGCTTATTGAGTTTTTCATGACATTCCATCAGAAATTCGGTTGTCCTTCCCAGGCGCAGGGCCATCGTTTTCAAAATCGCTTGAAATTCATGGGAGAGTTCATTGAACTCGTTGTCAAAATGCTGGCGATCGATTGTTCCAAGTTTGGTTTTACCAATCGCTATTGCCGTAGCCGAACGCCCGTTCCTGGAAATATAAGCCACTTCGCCGATGATTTCTCCTTCTTCCAGATTGGCAAGAATAACCTTCTTGCCTCCGACGGTCCGGGAAATCTCCACGCCTCCTTCTTCGATGATATACATCCAGTCGCCAAAGGTTCCCTCTTTAAATATTATCTGCTTGTCCTCGAACGTTTCAGTTCTTACAATCTGGAACATAGACAGCCTCCTTGTTATCTTGTGCACCGTTTTCTCATTTGTATAGAAGCCATTTTAGCATCATTGGTCCTTCAATACCACAGCTGACCATTCCTGAAAAGTCGATGGGAATTACCTTACAATCGCCTAAGCAAATGGATGATTAACAACCGGAATGAATCGCCGCTGGAATTTTCGGGTGTCCCTGCGTCTGTCTTTTATCATCATTCATCATATTTTGACAAAAAACCGGCGTCTGTAAAAAACATATCCGACCAGCCAGAAGAATACGATGTGCGCCAGCGCAAACGCGAGTGAGCCGTTCATGCTGCCGGCCAGCGGCACAAAGATATTTTGATACAGCCAGGCGTTTCCGGGCATCGGATGGCCAAAGCCGTCGGGAATAAGGATCAGGAGGCGCAGCGTTTTGCCCCAGACAACCGACAGAATAAAAAGCAGGAGAGGATTCATGCCGAAAACCGAAAAGAGCAGACTCCATTTTTTATATTTCTTCACGTCAATGATATAAATGAGCAGGGCAAACAAGAGGGTGGCAAGACCCGCCGTATAGAGCACGTATGAACCGGTCCATAAAGGCTTGTTGATGGGCAGCACCACCCCCCAGAGGCATCCGGCGACAGTCAAGGCGCTGCCGGATAAAACCAGCCTGGAGAGCGCTTGATTTCCCCCTGTTTCCCTGATCATCATTCCTGCCAGATAACCTGTGAGAACGGTGACGGCCGACGGCAGGGAACCGAGTATTCCCTCCGGGTCGAAGGGTATTCCAAAGCCGCGATAAAGATGGTTTTCACCCAGGATGGCCCGGTCCAGCGGGATGGCGGCATTTCCGGAAAGACTGTAAGGGTCTGAACCGCCGAAAAAATAAAGGATGCCCCAGCAGGACAGCAGAATAAAAGCGCCGATGCCGGGCAGCCATCTGCGCGGCCAGGCAAGGACGATCAGCGCGGCAATGCCGTATGCCACGGCAATTCTCTGCAGCACACCCATGATTCTCAATTGCGAATAATCCGTCATCCATTGGGGATAGGAGTTGATAAAGATTCCCAGAGCAAAAATCAAAAGCGTTCGGCGTCCGACACGCCGGAGGGCTTCCTTGCCCGATTTGTTTTGATATCCGGCCAGCGAAAAAAACAGAGATACGCCGACAGCAAAAAGGAAAAAAGGAAACACCAGGTCCGTCAGTGTGCAACCGTGCCATTTGGAATGCGTGAGCAACGGATAAACATGTTGCCAGCTTCCCGGCGTATTCACCAGAATCATGAGCGCAACCGTTATTCCCCTCAATACATCAAGGGCCATGTATCGTTCTGATTGTTCCATGGATGAGATGCTAGAATATTTTTCCTGATATTGCCACCAAATCCCGCAAACAGCAGGGCGGCGGATCGCAGGTGAAGATAATGATGATCCGCCGGAATGAAGATGAACCCGGAGTCTGAAAGAGCGTTCAATCTCCGCACTGCGACACCCCGGATATTGACACAGATTTGCCCCCTTCCCCTGCCCGGCTATTTATCCAGTTCCTTTCTTACAGCCAGACCCAGTTTTTCCGTGATATAGGGTTTTCTCAGGTAGGCCCCCGCGCCCAGAGCGTGGGCCTCATTCACCCGCTCGGTTTCCGAAAAACCGCTGACAATAATCGCCTTTTGACCGGGCCTGATTTCCAGAACCTTTTTGTAGGTATCCAACCCGTCCATCCCCGGTTCCATAATCATATCCAGAACCATCAAATCCGTTTGATGCTTATTGATGTAGGCTACCGCTTCCTCACCGCTGCCGACGCTGGATACCCGGTAATTCAATTTCCCCAGCATCTCGGACGCCAGATCGCGCTGCTCCTTCACATCATCCACGACCAGAATGGTTTCACCCTTTCCCATGTATTCGGCAAGAGATGCCGACACATCTTCCGCGGACAGTGCTTCCCTTGTCACGGGAAAATACAGGGTGAAAGTGCTGCCCTTTCCTTCTTCGCTCCGGACGTTAATGTAGCCCTGATGATCTTTCATCGTTCCCCAGACAACCGCCAGGCCCAATCCCGTCCCGCTTCTTCCCATAACTTTCTTGGTGTAAAACGGCTCGAAGATGCGTTGCAGATCCGCAGGCGCGATGCCTTCCCCCGTATCCGTCACGCTCAGGACAACATAATCCCCTTCGCGGACCGCGTCATAACCGTAAAGCGGTTTATCCAGATATTGATTGGCTGTTTTGATGGTCAGCGTCCCGCCTAGGGGCATGGCCTCAAAGGCGTTTGCGGCAAGATTGGCTATCACCTTGCCCAGATGAACGGCGGAGCCGGAAATGTTCAGCAGGCCGGCATCCAGATCGAGTTTGATGCGCACGCCGGAATGATATGAAGATTGTTTTTCCAGCTCCGGTGAATGTTGATAATCGTAAATGATCCTGTTCAGGTTCAGCACTTTCCGGCCGGGAACCCCTCTTCTCGCCAGCGTCAGCAGATCCTGCACGATCGCGGCGGCTTTTTCGCTGCCGCTCATAATTTTCGTCAGGCGCGGCGTGACCGGGCTTACCGGATTAACCTCGGCAAGCAGCAGTTCCGCATAGCCGACGATAACGCCGAGGACATTGTTGAGATCGTGGGCAACGCCGCCGGCCAGTGTTCCCAGCGCCTCCATTTTCTCCGCCCGCTGCAGGCGTTCTTCCAGATCCCGTTTTTCCTTATCGGCTTTCCTGCGGTCGGTGACGTCCCGGACGACACCCCGAAACGCTATGGGATTGCCCGCGGAATCTTTCTGCAGGGATACCGATGACTCAATATGTCTTCTGGTCGCGTCTTTCCTGATAATGTCAAAATCGACAACCTTATCGGGTTTTCCTGTCTCCAGGATTTTCCGGTAAACCTGGAGGCACTTTTTCCCGCTCTCCTTATCCGTGTACAGTTTGTAATTCATGCCCATTAATTCTTGCCGGGGATACCCGTATATTTTATACATGGAATCGCTTAAAAAAATAAAGTCGCCGGCAAGGTTTTGTTCGAAATAGCCTTCGTCGATGCTTTCCAGAATGGTTCGATATTTTTCTTCACTCCGGCGCACCGCATCTTCCGAGAGCTTACGGTCCGTGACGTCCCTGATGCTGGTACGATGCCCCGCGCTTTGACCCTCCTCGGTGAAAACCGGATTGGTGGAGGCCGCTACCCAGCGGACCGCTCCGTCTTTCCGGATGATGCGGAATTCGAGATCGTTCTGCGGCTGCTTGTCGGCCGACCGCATTTTTTCCAGGGTCCTGACGCCATAATCCGGATGAATCATCGGAAACGGGAAGTCCGGCATGGACATGCATTCGGAAACCGAGTAACCCGTCACACGCAAGACGGATGGACTTACCCAGATGAGCTTGCCGTCGGCGCCGACCCAGTTCTCCCAATCATAGGTCAGGTCCGCGATGGTGCGGAATTTATGCTCCGCCTCTTTAAGCTGCATATCCGCCCGCTTGCGGTCAGTGATATTGCGGGAAACATTGGCATAACAAAGCGCCGCCTTGCTGACGGGATTTGTGATGATAAATGTTGTTGCATACACATCAACAATACTGCCGGTTTTCAGATTTTTGTATTGAAGCTCACCTTCCCAGGCAGCACCTCTCCGGAGCGCGGGCAAGAGTTCCGTTTTGACAAGCCCGATCAGGTGATCCGGAACAATATCCATGATATTGTGCTCGTTTACCATTTCCTGCTCAATCCCGACCATCTCGCAGCCCGCTTCGTTAAGAAAGATCATCTTCCCGTCACCGGCCGCCAGATTAATGAGATCGCTCGAGTGCCGGACGATGGATGCCAGATTTTGCAATTCATTTTCAATTTTTCTGCGCTCGGAAATGTCACGGCAGATCGTTAGCGTGTGCGTCTTCCCGCCGACTTCCAGGCATGTGGCATTGAGCTCAATCGGGGTAACGGCGCCTTTGGCGTCCACATAGTCAATTTCAAAGTTTCTGATGTATCCTTTATCAAAACATGCTTTCACGGCGGCCGCGTTTTTTTCTTTTTCGTAATCGGCAGTCCACTCAATAACGCTTCTGCCCATTATTTCGCTTAAAGCAGCGTGTCCGGAAAGGCGCACATATTCGGGATTGGCGTCCTGCACACGGCCGTCCTGATCAATGATGACAAAACCGGTATCCGTTGTTTCAATCAGCGTCCGGTATTTATCTTCGCTCTTCTTGAGCGCCTCTTCCAGCAGGCCCCGATCGTTTGCTTCCTTTTGAAGCTGATGATTCATCTCGTCGAGATTGAAAGACTTCTTAATCAAATAGATGAATAAGGGAGCCAGGATGCTTGTGGCGATGAAGGAATCGATGCAGCCGATCAAAAGGAGGTCCGGGTCGATGCGCCCCCACCAGATCAGACTATTGGCAATGTTCATGACAACCGTAATAAGCTGGGAAAGCACGGTAATAATGCCGATCAGATAAAGCTGCCTCTTTCGGCTGGAAATCAGATGGACAATGAGAGATTGTAAATTCATGTTCACGCAACCTCTGTTGATCAGTGTCTATTTCCGGATATGCTTTGAAGCGGGATAATGCTTTCTTAAGTCGTTTTACGATTTAACACATGCCGGCGGTGATGAATACGTTGCGTAACATGGTGAGAAAAACCAGCGGTGGCAGTTCCGGCACTCTTGGTCCGGCTTATTGATAACATTGATCGGCAAAAAAGATCAAGAGACAATAAAGCGCGGCGTTGTCATTGTCCCCGAGTATTACGCGGGATATTAAGATTTCTCATCCCGACGCATCGGGATTCGGAATGACATTTTTTTCAATGCGACTCAGTCCGGTTCCGGGAACTCGGGCTTTTGCCGCGTGAGAAAAGCCGAAACCCCGTGGATGCTTTCTCCGCTTGCGATGAGGGTAACCGCTTCCCGGGTCTCCAGTTCCAGAGCCTCCTCCGTGGTCAGGTCACAGGTTTTCCTGATCACGGCCAGGGCATGGCGGACGGCGCGAGGGCCGTTTTCTGCAATGGCCAGGGCAAGGGACAATACTTCCTCAAGGGCCTTTCCCGGCGCGCTGATGCGGTTGGTCAAACCAAGCGCCAGGGCCTCGCGGGCGCTGACCTTCCGGGCCGTGAGGATGAGGTCGGCAGCTCTTGACGCTCCCACCAGACGGGTGAGCCCCACCACGCCGCCCTGGTCCGGCATGAGGCCGAGCCTCACCTCGGAGAAACAAATCACAGCGTCCGGGTCCATCACCCGCAGGTCACAGCGGGAGGCAATCTCGGCTCCGCCGCCGTAAGCCAGTCCGTTAACAGCGGCGATGATCGGAACCGGCAGCGCCACAAGGCGGTCGACGCTTGTTCTGATGCGGCGGACAAGATCATCCGCCGGACCTTTGTCATGCCCCTCTATTGCGGCTATTAATGGTCGAAGTAAAGGATTTTCCGGGTTCACGTCGAATCCGGCTGAGAAAGCCTTGTTTCCTGCGCCGGTAAGGATAATCACCCGCGGCAGGCTTAAGGCAAGCTCGGCCGTCACCTGATCCAGACAATCCCACATGTGCCGGTCGAAGGCATTTTGCTTTGCGGGCCGGTTGAGGGTGATGATGGCGATGTGCCCTTGCCGCTTAAGACCGATACCGTAATCTTTCATGCGTCACTCCATTTTTTTAAGAAATGAGGGCCCATACTGAATTATTCAAGCATTCATTGCAAAAAGACCGGGCGCTGTGCCCGATGACTCATGCCTTCAGTTTGCTTCGGCGCAGCAGGTATAGCAGTAGCTGAACGTCCAATCCCGACCCTTCATCTGGCAGGCCATCATGTCGGCCGAAGGATTCGACATTCTGATCACTGTCCGTTCCCCGGTTTGTCTGTTCAGGCATTGGGCGCCCTGAATGGGAACGTACGGACCCTGCGGCGCGCAAAACTGGTGAGCAGACGAACTGCCCGTGAATGTTCCGGGCAGACAGATATTGTCGGGGCCACCCAGACCCTGTGCTTCGAGATTTCTGACGCACGTGCTGTGATCATAACCGGCAAATGCCGGAACTGCGCCGCAAACCATCAAACAGAGCATCATCAGGACAACAGATTTTGTTTTCATGACCGGTTTCTCCACTTCAAGTTTTCCAACCCGCTTCATTAATTCACATGCCGGTTTGTGTAACTCACGGTCTCAGGCGCGTTCCCAAATGTAAGCAGATCGGAGCCTGTTATTCGGTAACGGATATACTGCATGAATTTGAGTTCTGCGGGTCCATGATGATGCGGACAGTAAGGTTATTTGCTCCGCCAAAATAAAAGGCCTTTCCTTCCGTCGAGTGACCAGGCTGTGGAAACTCGGTTCTGATGCACTTTACAGGCAAAGAAGTGGTCACCGTGTAGGAGTTGTGTGCGTAGGCAAGCTTCTGTGCCAATAGATAGCCGGCGCTTGCTGTTTGAATCGAATAGGCTGACACGGTTACATCCTGGTTGCAATTATTGGATATATTAATTGTGGCCGCTTGCGCCTCTGACAATATCGCAACGGACAATAATAAAAATAACCCGAATATTGTATTTCTCTTCATTCAATACCTCCGTATTTTTTTAGATATGCGGCCTGCTCACGGGAACGTCAAGATGATGTTCCGTTACTTATTATTGAAACGTGCGGATGTCCATCAAAATTACCTGATACCGGATAACAGGACGCTCGTAATATAACAGACGCTCTCAGTCCTGCAGCTCCGCGGTTGCAATAATATGCACGCCGTTTTCCCGCAGCGTTTGCAGCGCCCTGGCCGCGCTTCCGGCAGGCACGTCCACGCCCGCAACGGCATCTTCCAGAACCCATACCTGAAAACCGGATCGAAGACCGTCCATGGCCGTGTTAAAAACGCAATAATCCGTGGCTAAACCGGCAATGTAAATCCGGCGGATGCCACGCAGGCGGAGCCACTCTTCCAGATCCGTTCCGTGAAAACTTGAATAATTTTCCTGCCGGGGGTTATCGCCTTTGCTGACAATCCGATCGCCTGCGCATATTTTCAGGTCTGAATGAAACTGTGCGCCCCGGGTATTTTGAACACAATGGGGAGGCCAGGATTTATCCACGAATTGCGGTTTGTCGGAAAAGCTGATGTGATCGGCCGGATGCCAGTCACGCGTAAAAACCCGCGTCTCAAAAATTCCGGAGATCCTGTTGATGACCAGCGGCAACCGGTCGCCATCCGCGATCGCCAGGGCGCCCCCGGGCATAAAATCATTTTGTACATCAACCACCAGTAATGCGTCCTGCCTGTCGATTGCCTTCATTTTGCCCTCTTGTTGGAGAAGAACTTTGCGGGAAGCATAGGAAACATGGCCTTGTCTGTCAAGGCCATCCTGTCCACAAAAAACAGGAAACGGCCTGCGGTTTTTTATCTGCGCACCGGCCAGACATAGTCCAAGACCCCGCTGCCTAAGGGGAGGCAAGTCCCGCTGGTAACATGGCATCCGATCGGCGTGCTGCTTGTTCCGCTCATGGTCTCCGTCCAGTAGTAGTTGGTCTGGACATTCGTAAAAAGACTTTTTGATGAAAATACGTTCAGCAATTCATCTTTGGTGGGCAGACGCCAATCGCCTGCTTTGGAGTTATCGGTCAAACCGCAACGTCCGCTGGCCAGACCGGCTACAGCGTTTTTTGCCTCTGCCCAATGATATAATCCGACGCAGCCCGCATCCTTCAGCCACACCTTGCCACCCACCATGACGGTGCCATTGCCCTGCGCCCAAACGGCAGCGGCCCCGATCAATATGCAGCAGACCACCACTGCTCCAATCAACGTCAATTTTCTCATTTTCAATTTCGTATCCTCCGCTGCAGATTATTGTGAATGAATTATTAACATAATGAGCAGATGGTATGCCAGCAATTATTTGCCGGTTAATCAATATTCACGGCATGATGTTATGCTGGCTGTTTGTGAAATATTTCTGATGTGAAATAATAGGGATGGTCACTATTATTTTGAAAGATCAAGAGACCATAAGCAGTTCTCTTTCATTTACACCTGGTAACTTAGTATTTTAGGAGCGTCCCCTTGGTCGCTAAGATTGTTGAATTTCCAGGGCTGCATTCCGACCAATATATCTTTGCATATTGTCAGCACCATTTACAATTTAACAAAGATATTGCCATACTTTCAATTTCATTTCATGAACCTTTTACAGGAGTAGCTTATGCCCATGCCTGCCTATATGGTAAAATACATCCGCCTCACCCCAACCGAACCGGATTTTTTTTAACCATGATAAGTTAAGCCAGGAAGAGACTTGCCCCCCCGCATCCGGTTACAGTGAGAGTAGATGCCCCACCAGCGCTTCTGGGGATGAGAAAAAGGGTGAATGACATGTGTCCATAAAGATAACTTTCTCGCATGGTAGAGCCTTGTACATCTTTTCCTGTAATGCCGGGCTAACGGCCTTGTCCCGGAGACATGAGATATAAACTCGGCGTGTCTTGCCAAACTTTTCCTCGCTGATGTTCACTGAAGCTGCCGACGGGGCCAATGGTTCAGGAACTAAGAGTGATTTGGCTCTCTTCACATCGTCATCAGAACAATCGCCATAAAAGACATCCTTTATCGCTTCATTTTTGATCATAGTGCAACTTTGGTCGTCGGCCATAATCAAATTTGGCAGAATTAAAGTTGCCGAATCTATCCCAATCAAGTCAAACAAAGACTCTCCATTTTGAGGAAGGAATGCAGCCAGATATACTAATATTTTAATCTTTTCAGGCCGAAACTCTGCAGCCTGGGTGATGACCACACCTCCCATACTATGTCCCACAAGAATCACTGGTTCAGACTGGGCATCCAAAATATGGCAGACACAATCAGTATATGCCTGTAGTGAGAGCTCGGTTATTGGTGTCTTGTCTCCTCCATGACCCGGCAGGTTGGGAACCTTTACAGTATGTCCTTCCTTTTTCAAAAGAGAAACAACACTGTCCCAACACCAGCTTCCGTGCCAAGCTCCATGAATCAAAACATACGTGCTCATGATTTACCTCCTTTTTTAATCGTACTGACTAAAAATTAATATGCAAGATAAGCTTTTTCCGAAAGTTGAGGCAACGGGTTGCCATCTTCATTCATGGATAAGAAGCAATGCGCGCGTTTATCACAAAACGCTTAATTCCTTTTCGTACTTTTCTACCCATCCATCGGCGCCGCACTCGCGGAAGACGGCGATGGCCTTGCCGAGTTTTTCCCTTGCATTTACGCGGTCACCATTTCTTTTGAGGATATTATAATATTGGATATAATCCCTTCCAAGATAAAAATTCATGCCGTTTGTTCGATCAGCGTCAATAGCTTTCATAATCCAAGATTCAGCATCTGCTATATGTTGATTATCGACGTTTGAGAAACCTTCCGAAATCATCTTTGACGCCCATCCCTTTGCACAAGTTAATTTAATTTTACTATTTAGTTCGTTGAATATTTTTAGATCAACGCCCCTCCCTCTCATTATCTGTGACTTTATTGCGCCTATTCTCCCAGTACATACATGAGAGGGGAACAGCCTATTGCGTTCAAATATCTCGCTGTATCTGGAATAATGTTCATTTGATTTATCAAATTCACCCAGTTCAAAATAAGTCTCAGCCAAACCCATATGGGCTACGCATAGCCAGGTAGGGAAATTGATACGCTCACAGAGTTGCAGACCCTTCATGAGGTTTTTCTCCGCCTGATCTAACGATCCTTTAGCAAAGTTAGCCAACCCATAACTATTGTAAGCCATGCCTTTTGAAAAGATATCCGCGCTTTTTTCAGCAATGCTCAACGCTTCAGTTGCCGCCTTCATGCACTCATTGATTTTTCCTGAATAAAAGTGGCAGAAGATAGCAAGATTGCTTGTCATCGCCGAAACGCCCCATAAATTATTTACAAAAGCATTAATATCGATTGCTTTTTGAAATTTAGGTACAGCTCTTTCAAACTGGCAATCAAAAGCTAGCGGAAATCCAAAGAAAAAATTTCCGATAGCTAATGTTACAACGTCCTGGATCTCATCTGCAATATCCAAAGACTCTTCGAATACGCTGGAGGATTGAGCAGGATTTTCCTCAACATAATGATAGTATAATCCTAAAATCATTAATATCTTGCAGAGGTGTTTTTTATCATTCGACGCCCGAGTGAATTCGATAACAGGGTCAATAACCTCTTTAGCTTCAGCAGCATAATTTAGTTGAGCGATGTAAAGTCCCAGCCTTGTCCTTGCATCGACCCTCATTCTTTGCATTTGTTCAGTTTGCGGAAGTTTTTCGATGCAAGCCACCCTTTTTCTCGCATAGGCAATTGCATCGTTTAGCGAAGCTGCTTTTTCGGCATTGCGCATGGCTTTTTTGGAATATTCCGCGCCTTTCACAAAGTCTTCTCCTTCCATGAAATGGGCAGCCAGTAGGCCAAAACAGGGTTCCAGATTATTCTGGTACATTTCTTCAATGGCTCTTCCGATCTGCTCGTGGAGAGTTTTCTTCTTTTTAGCCAGCAGAGAATCGTAGACCACCTCACGAGTCAGGGCATGCTTGAAGATGTAAATCAGGTCCGGATAGATTCCTCTTTCGTAGATGAGTTCTGAATCCTTGAGGATGGAAAGGCCGGAAAGCAGCTCCTGCTCTTGCAGACTAGCTACTCTTTTCAGCAGCTCATGACTGAACTCCCTTTCAATAACGGAGCTGATGCGGATAATCTCTTTTGCCCCCTCGGGCAATGCATCCACCCGGACCATGATGACATCCTGAATGGTCGAGGGAATTGTGATGGTCTTGACGTCTTTGGTGAGTTTATAGGATCCGTTTTGTCTTTCGATAATCTTGAGGTCTTTCAGAGACTTGATGTGTTCCTCGATAAAAAACGGAATTCCTTCGGTTCTGGCAAGAATCAGTTCCTCTATGTTCTTATCCAATTGATCTGTTTCCAGCAGGCTGCATGTCATTGCCAGGCTTTCCCGATTGGACAAACGATTCAGCGTCAAATGGTTATGGTAGGATTTTCTATCCCAGATATGCGCATAATCCGGCCGATGAGTAAAAATCAACAGTATTCGTGCACCGGGAATAACTTCCAAAAGATATTGCAGTGCGTCCTCCGTACTCATATCCACCCAGTGCAGGTCCTCGATGGCAATGACGAGAGGCTGAAGCTCAGAGTATTTGATGATGAGCTGCTTAATGGTTTCGATCAGACGGTCTTTCTTGCCTTCCGGGCTTATGGAAATTTTATCCATGCCGCTGTCCTTAACCGACAGCAACTCCAACAGAAAAGGAAGTGAGGAGTCAACATTGATATTCAAGGTCCTGAGTCCATCTGTCAGTTTCTCCCTGATACTTGCCTCCAAATCCACTGTTTGAATGTTAAAGGTCGCTTTCAGAATGTCGATGATAGGATGATAGGCTGAACCACGACCATAGGAAAGGCATTTTCCTTCCAGAAAAGTGACGTCTTCGCTGGTGAGAGCTTTTCGAAATTCATAAAGAAGTCTGGATTTACCGACCCCTGCCTCTCCAATGAGAGAAAATACCTGGCCTCTGCCCGTCTTGGCCCGATCCAATCCATCCAAAAGGTTCTCCAGCTCCCGGGCTCGACCGACAAAGGCCGTGAGACCTCGTTCTGCGTTGACGTCGAAGCGCGTGCGGATGGAACTGGATGCAATGACCTGATAAATATGGACAGGGTGCTCTTTCCCTCTGATCTCTTTCTGACCCAGAGATTCAAACCGGAACAGTCCTTCTGTCAGCTTGAAGGTATTATTGGAAACACAGGTTGTCCCGGCTGAAGCCAGACTTTGAATCCGGGATGCAAGATTCACCGTATCTCCGACAGCCTTGAACTCGACCCTCAAGTCATTCCCCAGTGTGCCTACGATGACCGGACCGGTATGAATACCGATTCTCATTTTGATCGGTGAGATGTTTTTTTCCTGTTTCATCCTGTCGCTGAAACGGGCTATTTCCTGATGGATGGCCAGCGCGGATCGAATGGCCCTCTGTGGAGCGTCTTCTAAGGCGATGGGTGCGCCAAACAAGGCGATCAACCCATCGCCGGTCATCTCGTTAACCGTCCCTTCGAAGTCATGCACCTTGTGAATCAGGATTTCGTAAACGTTATCCATAATCGAGTATGCTTCTTCAGCACCAAGCTTTTCCACCAGGGGGGTAAAATTCTCCATGTCGACAAACAGAACTGTTACCTGACGGTGCTCCCCTTCGATCTTCCCTCGCTGTGAAAGAATCTTTTCCGTCAAACCGCCGGGAAGGTATTTCTGGATTTTCTGAAGTTTCACATCGAAGGAAAGTCCCCGGGGAAGTGTTACAGAGTATGTTCCCTCTGCAACGGATAATGATTGACCACATTCGCCACAAAACTTTTCTGTAGGCAAGTTCTCAAAACTGCATTTGGAACAAGTTAAAATGAGCTTTGCGCCACATTCCGCACAAAACTTTCGACTCTCACGATTTTCAGTCTGGCATCTTGCGCATTTCATCGTCAATATTCCCCACTCATACAAGTTGGAACAAAAACAACAGATTTACGAAAATAGGCTAAATGCAGATAAAAGTTGTTTGAGCAGTTAAGAACCAGATAAGTGCCATATTCGGAAAGATTATGCGGAAATTTGCTAAAAATTGTCAAGAAATAATATATGGTCGAAAAAACATAAATAGGTTGAAGATTTAGTGGTTCACACCCCTGCGGGGCATGCGGCGTACCACTAAAGGTAAATCGGTAAGCAGTTCACTGTTAGAAAAAATGGGAAAGTGCAAGATGTCTCCCTTCGGTTCGACATGACAAGAACTAGTTTTTAGCGTCCATACCCTATAGGGCACAAACGAGAACGCTTGACCTGAAAGGCTATGATACACGAGGGATCATCAGGGTCACACATTACCTCATTGCTAAATTATAAAATCCATAGTAATTTTCTGATAGCGCAAAAGCCTTTCGTGCCGGTCACCCTGCCTGCGGGTGATTGTGAAATATTGCATGGCACTAGATAAACAGTCACCCGAAGGCAGGTGACTTCACATAGCCGCCGGGTAATGCAAAATGAAAACATGGCAATTAAACAGTGTCAGTGGTTCAACGCCGGATGTGAGAGATTATTGCCGGCAATTATTTCTTTCCTATACCAGAAACACGGACCCGGAATATTTCAACATCGGTCCACGGGGCGGTAGGTCACGAAACACTTACAGAAGATTTCATAATGCGATTACGGAACTCAGCAAACGGTATCCGGATGATGTTCTTACTCTCCGGTATACGTTTAAAGATCGGGAAGATGAGCGCGGAGAAATTCATATCATCGAATACAAAAACGGAAAATCTGAGGTTGTAAGCATCGAAACCAATGAATGAGATGCTACAAAGTCACGTGCTGGAATGCGCCGCTGCCCCGGGCCAGGCGGATGCAGTCAATCATCCTCCCCTGCGGGATGCGTATGGTCCGGTCATCCTGTTCAATCTGCCGCACGACGGCTGCGGGATCTTGGGCGTCTATTTCATATAAAGCCAGATAGGTTGCTTCGTCCGCCTGCGGCTGCGGGTTGAGGTTCCTGTAGCGGTGCGCCTGGGTCAATCCCGGCGTTTCCAGGATGTCGTGAAAATGCGTATACAGGTACCAGTTGTTGAATTCTTTTTCCCGGGACGGGTCGGTGCAGATGGTCGGCACGGCAAGCAGCGCGTGAGGCATGCCGTCTTGAAGTCCGGCCTGAGGTCTGAGCGGTTCCCGGACGCTGGTTCTCATTGCCAGAAAATCCCAGACGCCTGTGTGCAGGCTTTTCGCTCCGGCAGGCAGGGTTGTTTGCGTAACCGTGTTGATCATTGCCCGGGGATCATCCGCATCCAGCCGATAGACAGCCAGGTAACGCGGCTGGCCGTCTTTGAGATTTTCCTTGAGATTCCGGTAGAGGGTAACGGCGGCAATGCCGTCGGTCTTCAGCAATTCCAAAAGGTGAATGGCCCGGTACCACTGCATAAACCCGCTTTCGGGCAATGAGCCGTCCAGGCTTAAGTATTCAAGGGCAATGGTTCGAGCGGGAAATAATTCACTCATAACGCCTCCGTGTCACAGGGTCTCGCGGAATCATTCTTCCAAAGACTTGATAATCAAATAGGCAGTGGCCGTATTGGTGGCCAATGGAATATTATGAACATCGCAGATCCGCATCAGCATGAAAATATCGGGATCATGAGGGTGAGTTCCCAGCGGGTCGCGCAGAAAGATCACCGCCTGAACTTTTCCGTCAACAACATCCGAAGCGATCTGAGCATCGCCGCCCAGAGGCCCTGATTTTTTCTTTTCAACTTCCAGCCCCGCTTTTTCGATATGGCCTCCGGTAGAACCGGTGGCAACTAATTTATATCTCCTGAGGATCTCCAGATGGTCTTTGATAAAGGCAACCATCTCCGCTTTCTTCCCGTCATGCGCTATTATTGCTATCGTCTTCATCGTAACTCCTTTATTATTCATCGGTAAACCTGATTGGCGAAAAACCGCTGTGCTTTTGTCTTTTAAAGTATAGTAAGCGCCCCCCTGCATGTCAATCAACAATTGGTCAGCGCTTGCACCTTATTCTCCCGCGTGTTCACGCGCTACAGCCTTCCCTCGCTCTTCATCGATGAACAGGACGATGACAACGGCAATAAAGAAAAAGGCCGAACAGACAAGCACCGCTTTTTGCAGGCCGAAGAGCGTCTGCAATATTCCCAGCCCCATGAGTCCCATGATGGCGGACAGACGGCTGGTGAGACTCCACAAACCGAAGAACTCACCGGCCTTGGTGTCCGGCGAGAAAAGACCCACCATGGCTCGGCAGGCGGACTGTGTCGATCCCAGACCCAGCCCGGCGATAGAACCGATCAGCAGGAAAACATGTTCTTCTTTAAGCGAGGCGCCAGACAGGCTGTTGATGAAAACGGTCACGGAAGCGACCCCGTAAATCAGGCTGACGGCTATCACCCAGATCAGCAGCGTCAGGATGAATGTCCGTTTCGCGCCCCATTTGTCCTGAATGATCCCGAAAAGAAACGCGCCGGCCGCCGCCGTAAACTGCGTAATGACAAACATGAAGATCTGAGTGGCGCCGGACCATTTGACAACCTGGTCGCCGTAAATAAAGGCAAAGGAGATCACAATGGAAAGACCGGCATAGGCAAAAAAGAAGGATGCCAGCAGAATCGTCAAATCCTTGTAATCCCGGATGTCATGCAGGGTCTTTTTTAATCTTTTGAATCCGACGGTAAAATAATTTTCACCGGAAGGCAGCGCTCTGGGCCTTGTGCGTTCCTTCACCCAGAGAAACGTCGGAATTGCGGCGATCAGGAAAAATAAACCCGTTGCCGGTCCCACCAAGCGCAGGTTGGAATAATTTTCCAGCGTGTAAACCCCCGCGCCCAGGCCGAAGATGACGATGGCCGTGGAGGTCAGGCCGCCCATGTAGCCCAGACCCCAGGCATAACCCGAGATCTTCCCCAGATCGCCGGACGGACCAAGCCCCGGAAGAAAACTGGAGACAAAAGCTTCGCTGTAGGAAAAACCGATATTGGAGAGAATAATGAGCAGCATGCCTAAAATGATGCCGCCCGGCCCGACAAAATAAAGAGCGGCGGTTGCCGCCGCGGTAAGAATGCAGCTTCCAAAGAGGAATTTCTTTTTCGATCCCGTATAATCCATGATGGCCCCGAAGAGAGGGGCAGTGAGAAGCACAATCAGGTAACTGATGGAGAGCGCCGTGCTCCAGAGGAGATTTCCCAGACGATATTCCGGTCCGTCTCCGACAATGAGTCTGGGAAAGATGATGCAGAAGACAACCGTGATAATGACCGTCGTGTAGGATGAGTTGGCAAAATCAAACATTGCCCAGCCAAACAGTTCTTTGCGCGAAGCCCTTTTGATTTCCGTCATGGATCTATCTCCACCTGTTATTTATTGAAAAGTTATTCAGCTGCCGGTAAATATTAAGCGGCATGGTACTCCGGCGGCGACAGGAAAACTTCGTTGCGCGGGTTGGTTACCCCTTGCCTGATGATCAATCATGCTGATCCCGCCCCACGGGGAATATCTCGTCCAGTTTGTCCGGCACTTCCAGAAGGTCGGCGCCTTTGGGGGTCAGCATAAAAAAATCAGGCTTTCTGTGCGTTTCTGATGAACAACCGATCAGGTTAAGATAATTGCAATCGCCCAGATAGAAGATGTCAAAAATATTTACCCGGCCGTCAGGCGTGTGCCAGTTAAACTTGTCGGGATCGCAGTAGATGTACTCCGGATAGCAGGAGTAAGCATCCCGGAGCAATCTGCGCCTGTTCTCATTTATTTCCTGATAAGTTCTTTCCGGAAGAGGAGCCACATTTTCCATAGAGAGACATCCGCCTTTTTCAGCTACTATTCAATTCTTTCCAAAGTAATGATATTGAAATTGTTGCGTCTGATTAAAGTTTTCCCTTTTAACTCAAAAGTTGCATCAATCCATTTTTCAGTTTCCCCGGTCTGAGGATTTAAATAAGCGTTATCAGCCCTCCACAAATTGCCGTCTTTCCTGATATTCTTAAACATTAATTTATTAACAAATAATTTATCACTGCTATCAGCAACGGCAACGACCACGATATACTCCCCATCGCCTTTATAGACCCATCCCCCCGAGCTTCTCCAAATCCCTTTAAATATTTTTTCTTTTTCGTTTTTTTCCTCTGATGCCAAACTGAGCGCATCCTTTTCAGTTTTCAGCCGATCCTTTTCATCCGCTATCTTCTGCCGTTTTTCCGCTATTTCCTTCTGTTTCGCCAGTAATGCCCTCTCTTCTGCCAGGCGGCTTTGTTCCTCTTCCAATTTTCTATTCTCCGCCTCCAGTTCATCCGCCGGCGATGTCCCGGCCGCGACTGATTCATCCCGGGCTGTTATTGCTTTTGCGGAACCCGGCACAAAAAAGAAATCCCCCTCCAGGGAAGACAACTCCCAGGGCACCTGCCCTGTTTCCTTTTTTACCTTGCCGCGCACTTTCATGAAAACACTGTTTATCGTCAGCCCGGGTTTGCCCATATTATCCAGAAGCGCTCTGGTGTAAGGACTGTTTCGCCCTTCACCATCCCTTGCCACCTGCCCGGGACTTGTGGAATAGGAAATAAAGGTTCCCGATGGAGAATTGCTCACAATGGCCAGCCCGCGGGAGGCGCTGCGGAAACTCTTGCCAAAGGGGTTGTCACGGCAGGCATCCAACAACACGATGTTCATACCGTTGTTGGCGTTTTCCATTTCGGCCAGAATTCGTCCGGCATCAAGTGCTTTGAACCGGACATCCGATTCCTTGCTGATCTTCGCGCCTACGGGAATGAGATAGTTGACGCCGTTTACCTGCACGCCATGTCCGGCGTAATAGAAGAGGCCGACACCGCCTCTCTTCAACTGGTTTCCAAAGTCTTCAATGGCTGCCTCCATTGTTTCCAGATCAGCGTTCTTCTTCAGATTCACTTTGAAGCCAAGTTTCCGGAGGACGGCGGCCATATCCGTCGCATCGTTAACGGGGTTCTTAAGCGGACCTGCGCTGTATGCGCTGTTACCGATAACGAGGGCAATGCGCCGCTCCGCCGCCGCCTGTAATACAGATGGATGGATCAACGAGAGCATGGTCAAAACAAGGAAAATTCTCATCATTATGATTTGCATGGAATGCCCGCCTCTGTAAAAAATTATGATTTTGATTATACTTCAGGCAAAACTAAATGGCAATCAGATGTTGCCGATGAGCAAGGCAAACGGCTGATAGCTTACGCGTCGATATCAGAAAACTGATTTACGCCTTCCTGGCAATGATGACCTGGGTTTTCGGCAGGTATTGATCAAAGGACTCTAAAAGTTTTTCAGAACCATTTAATTCCATCAACCCCGCCCACGTATTTGCCCAGCCCTGCAAAACGGGGTGATAAGGCGGTTTGATTTCGTCCAGGACGGGGCTGTTGAAATTTTTCTGCTGATGAACCATCCAGAACAATGACATAAAGACCGTCCAGTAGAAGCCCCATGTATCATACCGTTCCACCGTCAATCCCGAATTTTCCACCAGCCGGACAAAGTTTTCCCTGTTAAAAATCTGAATGTGGTTCGGCTGTGCAAAGTAGACGGGATTGGCGACGGGCTTTTGCAGCATCTCGGACCGGGAATCAGGCACTGTAATCAAATACCTTGCGCCTCGCTTACCCACTCTGACCAGCTCCGCCATAATTTTTTCGGGATGGGACGTATGCTCCAGCATCTCCGTCGACAGGATCTTAGTCGCATACTCATCCGGCAGCGGTAAAAGTGTTGCATCGCTGACGAAGCCTTCAACCTTCCTGGCACGGGACGCATTGGCTTTTTCGATCAGTGCTTTAATTTTTGCCGCATCGACATCGGAAAAAACAATGTGAGCGCCCTGCTTTGCGCAAAACAGGATGGCGTTTCCTTCACCGCATCCCACATCCAGAACAACATCGTCACTTGTCACCTTAAAGCCGCTGAACAACTCCCCTGTTTCCAGCCGGTACCATCCCCGCCTCACCGCGTCTTTCAGCCCGCACATCCGGGGATCAACGTCCTCAAGAGCAACTGCCGCCTTGTCGCTTGCTTTTTGTGGTTTTAACTTACGGGCTGATCCGGCCTGCGGCCGCTTAGGTTTTCCTGGCATATTGGCAATTCCATTTCCGTACTTTGCAGGCATGTTTGCTGTTTGACATGACTGATGCCTCTTATAAGTCGACTTGCCGGTTCGAAAGTTCTACGGGAGGCTGCAGGCTGAAGCGGACGCCGGCACGCATTCACCCGTGCAGACAGGCTCGCCTTTGCTGTCAATGGTTACCGACCCGCCCTGCAAAGCGGAACAGAACGCCTGCCCGAACGCGGGGACCATGCACTTTCCCGGACCGCAAAGCATCTCGCCTGTCGCATTCATTACAATACCGCCATTCGGCGGTGAACAGGCAATGACGTTGCTGAATGAATTAACCAGACAGGTAACATCCTGCGGAGGACAAACTATTTTCCCGTAAACATTGCGCACACAGCGATTGTTCTCCGATGACCAGACCGTTGCGGTTAACAAAAGCGTAACAAAGATAATGATGACTGATTTCAGAAATACTTTTCTCATGCGCTCCTCCTCCCGGTTGCCGGGAAATTGACCCGGTCAAGCCTGAGCTTTCGACAGTCTCCACGACCTGTTTTAGTTTTTCGTACCACATGTCAGGTTGAAGTTCATCTATTTAATTATTACGGCTTGAAGTCTGTTATTTTGGCAACGGTTGGGATCAGTCGCCGCGTCAGGAAACGTCGCGTAAGTTACGGTTTATCCATCGCCCCGGAGAGAAAAAAAAGGAGGAACCGTGCGGTTCCTCCTTCAGGTTTTGATACGTTGCAATACGCTTAGACGGCAAAGGCGTCTTCACTGATGTTCATGGCGCTCTGCTCATCCTGCTTAAGATTATCCAGTTTGGCCGGCACGAGTCCGGTGATGCGGTTGATGAAGAATTTCGCCCCCTGGATTTTGCCGGAATAGAAAGCTTTATCCTTATCGTTTGCGGCATTGGCCAGGCCCTTGGTTGCCACATTGGCCATCCAGATATGCAGCCAGCCCACCAGAGCGTCGGACAGACAATTCAGGAAATCGGCGGCGCCGATCAACGGAACATAGGGCGTGGTTTTCATCATCTTGGCGAATTCCATGGCGGTTCCCGCGCAGGCATTCAGCGCGCCTTCAACAATGAGGGCCTCCGCCTTTAACGCATCGTTGCCCTTGGCTTCGGCAACGGCCGCCTGGGTCAGGCCCAGCAGATTCATGAAATACAGACCTTTTTTCATGCCCAGCTTGCGGCCCAGGAGATCCATGGCCTGAATACCGTTGGTGCCTTCGTAAATCAGGTTGATTTTCTGGTCGCGCATCATCTGTTCGACCGGATATTCACGGCAGTAGCCGTAACCGCCGTAAGTCTGTACGGCATCCGAACATACTTCCATGCCTCTCTCCGTGCAGTAGGACTTGACCATCGGGGTGAGCATCTCGATCATGCCATGCCAGTATTCTTTGTCCTGTTCATTTTGTTCCAGGCCGGCATTGACTTCACGATCCATGGCATAGTAGCAAAGCAGGGCTAAGGCACGAATTCCTTCGGTGATGGATTTCTGTCTGATCAGCATGCGCCGCACATCGGGATGCTGAATGATGGGAACCGCTTTAGCATTGGGATCCTTCAGGGCCACGGCAATAATGTTCGAGCCCTGGATGCGCTGCTTGGCATAGTCCAGTGCATGCAGATACGCGGACATGGCCAGGGATACGCCCATCATGCCCACGCCCTGTCTTTCTTCGTTCATCATCTGGAACATGATTTTCATGCCGTCGCGCTCTTCGCCCATGAGATAGCCGATGCACTTGCCGTCCGTGCCGAAGTTCAACGTACAGGTGGAGTTGCCATGGATGCCCATTTTGCTTTCGATGTTGCCGCACTGCACGTCATTGGGTTCTCCCAGTTCGCCCTTTTCGTTGATGCGGATCTTGGGAACGATAAAAATGGAGATGCCCTTCGTTCCGTCCGGATCGCCTTCAATGCGGGCCAGAACCGGGTGGATGATATTCTCCGTCAGGTCATGGTCGCCTGCGGAAATGAAGCACTTGGTGCCGGTGATGGAGTAGGTGCCATCCGCATTCTTTTTGGCCGTGGTTTTCAGTATGCCCACGTCGGAGCCTGCCCCCGGCTCGGTCAGACACATCGTACCGGCCCAGACACCGGTGTACATTTTTTCAATAATGATGTCGCGCAGAGGGTGCTGAAAAAAGTCTTCCACCAGGCGCGCCGCGCCGTGGCTCAGACCGGTGTACATGACAAAAGCCTGATTGGAGGCCAGAAACATGTTGGCCACAGCCCCCCCGATGATAAACGGGAAGGACTGACCGCCGACTTCGGGCGAATCGGATGTGGACATCCAGCCGCCCTCGCAGTAAAGCTTCCAAAGGCGGTGATAGGCTTCCGGCGCGAATACCTTGCCGTCCTTGAATACCGCCTCAACCGGCTTCCGATGAACTTCATCCGGATAGGTGGGGGCTATTTCGTTCTCGGCGAATTTCTGCGCCTGATCAAGCACCATGTTGCACATATCCAGATCGTGATCGACATAGCGGCCCTTGCCCAGAACCGTCTCTCCTATATTAAAAACCTCATTCAGTTGGAATTTGATATCTCTCTCATCAACCCATAAACTAGCCATACAAACCTCCTCGTCAATTTTATATAGAAGTCATGTTTTCATGCAGCAGGGAACGGCCGCGGCCACCCTTTGCGGGTGGAAGACCGTTCCCTGCAAATTTATCATGTACTAATGTTAAGTCACACTACTGCTGTCATTTCGAAGGAGTCTTCACGACTGAGAAATCTTAGATTTCTCCCTTCGGACGAAATGACAGTACGGGATTGGCACGATACTATTGATCTCAAATAGAACAAATCCCGCTGACAGACAGCGCGCTATTTTTCTATTGCCAGAAATCCATTCGGATGGAAGTCCGCGCCCGTCACCTTTTTCGAAATGCCCTTCTGATCCAGGAAGGGGGTAATCCCGCCCATGAAGAGCGGCCAGCCGGCGCCCATGATGACACCGGTGTCCACGTCTTTGGGGCTTGCCACGACGCCTTCTTTGAGGATCGTGTCGACTTCCACGGCAATCCGCTCCAGTACTCTCTGCCGGATTTCGTCGTCGGTGAACTTCTTGTTGCCCTGCGGCCAACCGGCCAAAATCTCGGGATCAACAATAACAGCGCCTTTGTCCCCGGGGATCAGGATGGATTTCTTTCCCTTGGCTACCAGGTTTTTGAGGCCTTCATTGACCTTGAACCGATCAGGCCACGCCTTGTTGAGGGTCTCCAGCACGTGCAGGGAAATGGCCGGGCCCACCAGGGCGGTCAGGACGAAAGGCGACATCGGGAAGCCCAGCTCGTGAATGGCCTTGTCCGTCTGCAGGAAATCGGCGCCTTCGTCGAGGACACGGAAGATGCCGTCCGACATGGCCGTCAGGACTCTGTTGACGAGGAATCCGGAAGCATTTTTCACGAGAACCGGTGTCTTCTTGATCTTCTTGGCAATGTCGAATGCCGTGGCCAGGACGATATCGCTGGTCTTGTCGGTTTTGATGATCTCGACCAGTGGCATCATGGCGATGGGGTTGAAGAAATGGAATCCGACCACGCGGGACGGATCTTTGAGGAATTTGCCCATCTCGGCAACATCGAGAGACGACGTGTTGGTCAGGAACATGCACTCCGGCTTGCAGGCGGCTTCCAGATCACCAAAGACCTTCTGCTTGACGGACATTTCTTCAAAAACAGCCTCGATGACGAAGTCACAATCCTTGAATTCATCATAGGAGATGGTTCCGGTGATGAGTTCTTCGCCCATCCATTTGGCATCGGCCGCGGACAGTTTTCCCTTTTTGGCTGTCTTGGCCAGTTGATCCCTGACATAAGCCAGACCCTTGTCCACAAATTCCTGTTTGATGTCCTTCATGATGACCGGACACTGGTAGCGCTGTGCAAATAACAGGGCCATCTGAGAAGCCATGAGGCCTGCGCCGATGACGCCGATCTTGGCAATCTTGTTGCCTTTGACTTCTTTGGGCGGCCGACCGGGAAGCTTCTTGGCCCGGCGCTGGGTGAGGTCAAACGAGTAAATGCCGCATTTGAACTGGTCGGAAGTGATCATGTCGGCCAGCGCTTCGTTTTCTTTCTGGAACCCTTCATCCAGCGACCATTCGCCTGCGCCGCGGATGAGATCGAGCGCCCGGTAGGGTGCCAACGCACCGGAATGAACCCTGCCGACAATCATGGCTTTGGTCTTGTTATAGAGCTCGTCGCTCATCTTCGGATCAACCTTTTTGCGTTCGATCTTTTCTTCGCCGGTGATGATGCGTTCCAGCAAAGCCAGGGATTCGTCCACGAACTCCGCCGGTGCGATCAGTCTGTCCGCCAGACCCATTTCAAAGGCCTTTATAGAATTGATCATTTTATTCATGTTGAGGGGATTGGAAATGACGAGTTCGATGGCGGCTTCCGGGCCGCACAGTTTGGTGACCAGCTGCGTACCGCCCCAGCCCGGCACGAGGCCCAGGAAACACTCGGGCAGCGCGTAATGATCACATCCGCCCGGGCTTTTCGAGATGGTGCGGTAGTTGTGATAAAGCCCGACCTCGACGCCGCCGCCCATGCTTGCACCGTTGTAGGCGGCCAGTGTCGGAACCTTGAGCCCCATAATGCGTTTGAAGGCCTGATGTCCTGCGGCGCCGATCTCCAGGGCCGCCTGCTTCGTTGCATTCGGATCCGCGCTCATGATGTCGGCGCCCACGTTGAAGATGAAAGGCTTGCCGGTCAGGAACCAGCCCTTAACATCCTTATCCTTCTCGACGACGTCGATGACTTTGTTGAGCGACTCCAGGGCCTCAATTCCCCAGGTATTGGGGATGTTCGGAAACTGCCCGTTGTCCATCGTGACGATCGCTATCTTGCCTGCCTTCTTTGACTGAAAGAAGTTTAATTTGCATTCTGTTATGTATTTAGCCATTGTATGAGCCTCCTAGATTGTTTTCCCGACTACGTTTTCCCAAATGATCGAACCGCCCATGCCCAGGCCCACGCACATAGTGGTGAGTCCGTATCTGGCTTTCGGATTCAACTCGAAGTCCTGCGCAAGCTGCATGCTCAGACGCACGCCGGAGCTGGCCAGCGGGTGGCCCATGGCAATGGTTCCACCATAAGGATTGAGTCTGGGATCTTCCGGAGTCTTCATGCCGAAGTGCTTCATAAACCCGACAGCCTGTACGGCGAAGGCTTCATTGAGTTCAATGATATCGAGATCTTCAAATTTCATACCGTAGTTCTTCAGAACCTTTTCCGTGGAGGGAACCGGACCCCAGCCCATGACGGACGGATCAACGCCGACAAAGGCGGCGCCGACAAACTTCATTTTGGGTTTGATCCCCAGCTCTTTGCATTTCCGGCCGGACATGAGAAGCGATACGCATGCGCCGTCATTCAATCCCGAGGCATTCGCCGCGGTGACATGGCCTTCCGCCTTGAAGGGGAATTTCCGGAGGTTTTTGATGCTCTCCAGAGTGGTTCCCCGTTTGGCCTGTTCATCACGGTCGGCAACCCGCCACCCGGTGGGGGAAAATACCGTCATATTGACACAGTGCTTATCGTAGTAACCGGCATCCAGAGCCTTGAAGTATCTTTCCAGAACGCGGAAGGCGTATTCATCCGCCTCATCCTTGGTCACCGGCTGTTCACCATGTTCAGGCATCCAGTCGTGGAGTTTTTCCGCCGTGTTGCCCATGTTAAAATATTTCGGCTCGACCATCTTCTCGGTAACGATCCTGGGATTCGGATCGGCACCCGCCCCCATGGGGTGGTGGGCCATGTGTTCGACACCGCCGGCTATGATCATATCGGCAACACCTGCTCTGATATAGGACGAGCCGATGCTCTGGCAGGTCATGCCGCCCGCACACATCCGGTCCACAGAAAATCCGGGAACTGTTTCCGGGATACCCGAAGTAAACACAACGGTTCTGCCCATCGTGGTGCCCTGATCTCCGGACTGCGTTGTTGCGCCCATGATACAATCATCCACTTCTCCCCATGGAACGGTCGGATTTCTTCTGACGAGCTCTTTCATGACTTTGGTAACCATGTCATCCGCCCGTGTATACCAGTAGAAACCATCCTGCCTGGCCTTTCCGAACCATGTCCGTACACCGTCTACAAAATACGCATCTCTTAAATCCATACATCCTCCTTAGTATGCCCGTTTATTAACTCCTGCATGGAAGATCACCATTACGGCGAGGCTTCCTGCATCCTTAGGTTTGTGAAGCACTATCCGTCTAATTCCTGGTACGATGTTATGTCTCAGATCCGATCATGAATCCGCCGGCGGTAAGCGCCGGTGCCGGCGGGCTTGAGAAGCATTGCGCGGTTGATATCAGCGATCATCCTGGAAATGCTTTGTCAATAAAGGATCAATGAATTTATGATTTCCTGTAGTTGCTTGCGAACCGATTATTGATACGGAATCGTTTTCAGCAGTTGGAAAGCCATTTTGGTGAAAAGCAATAGCATTCATCATGCCAAGTAATAAATATTCTTATGTTATTGATTTAATATGGCAATTTATAGTATTGCGGATTTTTGTATCAATAAATGATTCATTACTGTCTCAATGAGACAACGATGAGGCATCTATGAGACGTAATTCAGGATGCATTATCGATTGTAAAGAGGAATAATAACAAAAGAATCCAGCCCGGAAAAGCGGCATCTGTATCCGGAAGCATCAAAGGCGGGAGAAGCGGTCTGACGTCATTCGTGATGCGGCATTTTACCGGTTCAGTTCATCCCGGACGGCCAAACCGATTTTTTCCATGACATAGGGCTTTTTGACATAGGCGCCCGCCCCCAGTCTCTGAGCCTCTCTGACCCGGTTTGTCTCAGCAAACCCGCTGACCAGGATAGCCTTCTGCTGCGAGTTGATATCAAGAATCCTCTGATAAGTTTCCAAACCATCCATGCCCGGTACCATAATCATGTCCAGAACAAGGATATCCGCCTTATGGTCCTTGAGGTATTCCACCGCCTGTTCTCCGCTGGAAACGGTGTGAACCTGATACCCCAGTTTTTTCAGCAATCCGGAAGCGACATCTCTTTGTTCGGCAATGTCATCAATCACCAGAATGGATTCACCGCTACCCATGTAGCGTTCGATCGGCTCTTTCTGCTGCGGCGCAATCAGTTCCTCGCGGGTTACCGGGAAATAGAGCGTAAAAGCGGTTCCTGCTCCAACTTCAGTCTGCACATCAATATATCCGTTGAGATCTTTTACCGTCCCCCAGACAATCGCCAGTCCCAGGCCGGTCCCGCTTCTGCCCATGGTCTTCCGGGTATAAAAGGGTTCAAATATTTTCTCTCTGTTCTCGGCAGGAATGCCCATTCCCGTGTCGGATACGATCAGGATGACATAATCCCCTTCTTTGACCTCATCATACCCTCTGACGGCGGAATCCAGATACCGGTTCTCCGTTTGAATCGTGACCTCTCCATTCCCTGCAATAGACTCCGCGGCATTGGACACCAGGTTCATCAATGTCTTTTCCAGATGGACGGGGGAGCCTTTGATGTTCAACAGTTCCTCCTGACAGTCTGTCTTGAAGATAACCAGGGGGTGATTGGCCCTGATATTTTCAAACACGGGGGTCTTGAGAAAACCCGAAACCACCTGGTTGAGATTGATCACATCCGACGTGGTCACACCGCGTCTGGCCAGCGTGAGAAGATCCTGAATGATCGCGGCTCCTTTTTCCGTGGACCTCATGATTTTTTCAACATGGCCTCTGGCCTTCTGCTTCTCGGGAATTTCCATCAACAGCAGTTCCGAGTAGCCCGAAAGAGCCCCCAGGATATTATTCAGATCATGGGCGACGCCGCCGGCCAGCCGTCCGAGCACTTCCATCTTTTCAGCGCGATTCAGACGATCTTCCAGACTGCGCTTCTCTTCCTCCGCGCGTCTGCGATCCGTGACATCCCGGGAAATACCGCGAAATCCGATTGGCCGGCCCTCGGCATTTCTTATCAGCGATACTGAAACTTCGTGAAAACCTTTTGTCCCGTTTTTTCTGATAATCTCGACATCCAGCGACCGGATGGGTTCACCTGTCGTGTAGACCTGTCTGAAGAGTTGATATAATTTGTCGACATTTGCTTCATCCTGGTACTGCCGGTTATTCATTCCGATCAATTCATCTCTGGAATATCCGAGAATTCTGCTTTCCGCCTCATTGACAAAGGTAAAATTACCGGCAAGGTCAGACTCGAAATAGCCGTCCTCCATCTGCTCAATGATCGTGCGGTATCTCCCCTCACTCTGCCGCAGCGCCTCTTCAACCTGTCTGCGCTCCGTGATATCAATCGCCACACTGACCAGATGCGGCGTCTCGTCAATCAATACTCTCTCCGCGGAGAAGATCATTTTGTATAGTTTGCGGGATTTGGATTGAAACAGAAGTTCCTCTTCGACCACCCGGCCGCCGCTTTCCAGGATTCTTGTCACCTTTTCCCGATCTTCCTGGTAAGCCCATATCCCCAGGTCCAGGGCGGTATGGCCGATAATTTCATCCTTGGTATATCCCGTCAGCCGGACGAAATAATCACTGACCTCCACATATTTACCGTCCGCCAGCGTCGAGATTGTAATGATGACCGGACCCAGGTGGAAAGCCTTGGAGAATTTCTCTTCCGACTGCCTCAGCTTGGCGTTGGTTGCCGTCATTTGCCGCTGTGCTTCTTCAAGCCTTGCATTGGCATGGCCGTATTCCTGATTGGCCGTTTCCAGCTTCCGGAGGGTTGCGGCCATCGTGAGGGCGGACGCCTCGATCTCCTTCTTCTGTCTGTGGATCAGATCTTCTGCATTTCTGCGTTCCGTCGTGATGCGCAGGGATTCTATGGCGCCGGTCATATGACCGCCATCATCATACAACGGTTTGGCAATTCCCCAGATATAGGCGCCTTCATTTTTCACGGCAGGTGCGAAGAATTCCGCGATGATGCTGTCGCCCTGCCTCTTATGCCCGGGATAGTACTTCTCTATGTTCCGGGGCTCTTCCGCGAGAAGATCAACGAGCATCGGCCTTTTTCCGCCATAAAACGGGATGGAGTATTCATAGTCGGTCCTGCCTAATATTGCGTCGGCCCTGACGCCGGTCAGTTCTTCCATGGCGAGGTTCCACATCTGAACCCGTTTCGACGCGTCGATAACAAAAGTGGCGTCGGGAAGAAAATTAATAACGTCCGTCAACCGCTGTTCGGCTTTTCTGGAAGCCTCCTGGGCCTGCTTGCGCTTGGTAATGTCGCGATTCACCGTGAGAATGCCGACAATATTGTTATCCTTGCCGCGCAGCCCGGATATGCTGCTTTCCAGCCAGATAACCGTTCCGTCTTTTTTGTATTCCTCCACCTCAAGGACACGGACTCTCCGGGGATCGGAATTCCCGGCGGCTTCCAGGTTCAGTTCTTCCTCAAGAACCTTGAGCAGGGTTTGCATGGATCCGGGGGTTACAAAATCTTCAACGGCCATATTCATGGCTTCCTCCACGGTATAGCCATGTGTACGCGTAATGGACGGGCTTATGTAGGTAAAGCGGAGATTCATATCCGTAACGGTAATGAGTTCTCCCGAATTTTCCGCGATCAGACGGTATTTTTCTTCACTCTGCCTGAGCGCCGCAGCCATCCGCCTGCTTTCCGTAATATCGCGCGTAATGCCGATAATGCCGACAGGCTTTCCATCATCCGACCACAGGAAGGTGGCCGTAATTTCAGCCAGAAATGTCGAACCGTCCTTGCGCAAATCCTCCGATTCAAAAGAGTGAATGGTATTGCGGTCGTACTGAGGTTCGGTCGCCTTTTTCAGTTCTTCTTCGATAATTGCAGTATACAAAGCGGCCTGTTGCGGCGAAACCAGGTCTTGTATGGTGAGATTCAGACACTCATCAATCGTCCAGCCGTGGATGCGCTTCACGGCATTGTTGACGTAAGTGATGCGGCCTGACAAATCCATCGTCCAAATCAAGTCAGGAGTGTATTTGGCTATTTTACCATACCGGCTCTCGTTTTCCCGCAGCACGTCATCTCTCTGCCGGCGTCTTGCTTCCAACGCTTCGATTTGAGCAACCTGCTGCCGCATGGCTGCCAGCTCCCGGATGAGTTGTTGTTTTGTCTTGTTGTTATCGTTCATTTCAGATGCCTTGAAACCCATGGATTACTTTTTGTCACTTAGCATAAAAACAGGAATTTGAAAAATAAGGTCAACAGGACGTTTTTAGCTGACATGATGCGCTGTGTTTTTTAAATTTTAAAATCAGTATAAACAAGGACTTCACTTGCCGGCCCGCAAATATCGCGGATCTTTTTTTATGATTGACATTGGAATTCAAAAGGCTCCAAATGAGCCGGACATGCACCTGCATAAAACAATCCGGTCCGGTGTCTTATCATGTCACATGACAAGATCATCCGCGCAAAACTTTTACTGAAGCCCTGCACCGGAAATGATCGGAAGCGGCGTTTTTTATCAAAGCGTCCGCGGTCCGGATGAATATTCTCTAATAGTGGTATTCTCTGATTTCGATATTTCCGTTTTCTTCGATCTGGACGCCAAAGCTGTTGTTGATGTTCAGCAGATTTTCAGGAACACGATATGCCTTCAGAACGGGTCCTGTCTGACTGCCGGGCGTGGCATTCAGGCAGCTGTCCGTTTTGTAAACAACAATTTTACTGACGGCCCTTACGGCGTCTTCGATATTGCTTGCGTGATTCCCGCCCCCCGGCGCGCAGCTTAAAACCGTGTTCTCACCCAGCAAGCTGAACGTAACCCTCATGGCATAGGCATTTTGCTTATGCAAGTTGCCCATGATAACCTTCCCGGCGTGAACGGGTGCCGCGGCCAAAGCAATGAATGCCGCAGCCATCACAGCGACCAGAGCAAATTCCGTCTTCATGGGTTGTGCCTCCTTGTCTGCGCGCTTCATCAATTCATTCTTCGCAGATCGCGTTTCCGATCGTTTTGTTGAACAGGATCGCTTTGTCCTGCACTTCTTTGACCGAGTCCCGGATATATTGAATATCTTTTTCGGTCGCCGTCCTGATGATGATTCCCTTGCCGATAACGATGGAGTTCGGCGGTATTTTTGTGTTGGGCAGGATAAAAGCCCCGGCGCCGATCAGGCAGTGGTCTCCGATCTCCGCTCCGTTTATGACCCGCGCCCCGATTCCGATCAGCACGTCATTGCCGATTTTAGCTTTATGCACGATGACCCCATGGCTCAGCATGGTTTCGTCGCCGACGATCGAGTTTTCGACATAGCATTGCTCGAGCACAACGGTTCCCCGCCCGATCTCGCATCGCGCCCTGTCGCCGCGGATCACCGTGCCAAACCAGACACTGCTTCCCTCTTTAAGAACGACATCACCGACCAGGCAGCAGTTGGGAGCGATAAACGCCGATGACACGAGGGGTTCCTTGCCCTCAAAGGGAATGATTGTTTTCACGCTGACTCCCGTTTCCAACCAAACAGTTTAACGCGTCTTGCTTTTACGGTTCGCATCCCCGGGGTAGCGGAGCGGGAAACATGGCAAATAATCATCACTGGCTGCCCGCTTCGCTTCCTGAAACGTGCGCGGCCACTCGCTGCATACCGATGGTTTGTGACCGGAAATATGCAACCGGCAACCGCGTTCATCCAGCAGAAAAACGCAGCCGCGCGTCCCTACCCGCGTCCGGTACATGGTTGTCCCCGCCTGATCAGTTTCCGGCTGCAAAAAATCAGATGCCGTGGCTTTACCGGCAAGGATCAGGCGATCCCGCTCGTGCGCGTATACATCGACACCGTGCTGGCAACAGGAATCTCCGCATGGGAATGAAAAGCAGTCCCATTGCGTCTCTTTTTGTTCTTCGGATTTGTTCTTCATCTTCCGCCCCCGGACCATTTACAGGTAATAGGTAAAAATACGTGCCTGACGCAAAATCTGTTCTTAAAATGATCCGCATCCTACACAAAAGCGGCCTGATGTTCAAATCAATTTTACTTTTAAAATTTCGCCGGGAATGTTCCTGTACGGCATGACCAAAATTGAAGCCGTCATTGATTTTTTCTTATGCGGCCGCCGCATCCCGCATCATTCATCGGCCGATCCATCTGCTGCTCTGCCGGTTGAAGTTAAGGATGGACGTTTGTAACGCGGCAGATTACCGGTCCAGTTCATCCCGGATGGCTACGCCGATTTTTTCCATCACATAGGGTTTCTTGACATAAGCGCCCGCCCCCAGTTGCTGAGCCTTCCTGACCCGGACGGTTTCCGAAAAGCCGCTCACCAGGACAGCCTTCTGTTGCGGGTTGACTTCGAGAACCCTCTGATAGGTCTCCAGGCCATCGATGCCGGGCGCCATGATCATGTCCAGAACCAGAATATCCGCCTTCCTGCTCTTGAGATATTCCACGGCCTCTTCCCCGCCGGATACGGCATGGACATCATACCCCAGTTTTTTGAGCAGTCCGGACGCCACCTCACGCTGTTCGGCGATATCATCCACCACCAGAATGGATTCCCCTTTTCCCATGTACCGTTCCACAGGCAACTTCTGCTGCGGTGTGGCCGGTTCCTCACGCGTGACAGGAAAGTAAAGTGTAAAGGTTGTTCCCTCTCCCACCCTGGTTTGCACGTCAATATATCCGTTGTGATCTTTGACCGTCCCCCAGACAATCGCCAACCCCAATCCGGTCCCGCTCCTGCCCATGATTTTCTTGGTATAAAACGGTTCAAATATCTTTTCGATATGCTCCGCGGGAATGCCCATCCCCGTATCGGAAACGATCAGGACGGCGTAATCACCTTCCTTGACCTCATCATAGCCCATAACGGCCTTGTCCAGATACCTGTTCTCCGTCCGGATCGCGACCTCCCCCGGTCCGGAAATGGATTCCGCGGCGTTGGACACCAAATTCATCAATGTTTTTTCCAGATGAACGGGAGAGCCTTTAATGTTCAACAAATCCGTCTGGCAGTCTGTCTTGAAGTTCACGCGGGGGTGATAGCTCCTGATATTCTCAAATACCGGTGTCTTGAGAAAATCCCCGGTAATGCTGTTGAGATTGATCACATCTGACGACGTTACCCCCCGTCTGGCCAGTGTGAGAAGGTCCTGAATGATTGCGGCTCCCTTCTCCGTGGATTGCATGATCTTTTCAACATGCCGTCTGCCCCGGTGCCCCTCGGGAATTTCCATCAACAGCAGTTCCGAATATCCGGACAGGATGCCTAAAACATTATTCAGATCATGGGCCACGCCGCCGGCCAGCTGCCCCAGGGCCTCCATTTTCTCCGCACGCTGCAGACGCTCTTCCAGTCTTCGCTTCTCTTCCTCCGCCTGCCTGCGCTCCGTAATGTCCCGGGTTAACCCCCGGAATCCGACGGGATTGCCTTCGGCATTTCTCATGAGCGATACCGAAACTTCGTGAAAGCCTTTCATCCCGTTCTTTCTGATAATTTCAATATCCAGGGCTTTAATGGGTTCACCCGTCCGGTAAACATTCCTGAAGAGCTGATAGGTTCTTTGCGCGCTTGCTTTATCCTGATACTGCCGGTTATTCGTTCCGATCAGTTCATCGCCGGAATATCCGAGAATTTTGTTCTCCGCATCATTGACAAAGGTAAAATTACCGGCCAGGTCGATTTCAAAATAGCCGTCCTCCATCTGCTCAATGATGGTTCGATATTTTTCTTCACTCTGCCGCAAGGCGTCTTCGGCCCGCTTCTGGTCGGTAATGTCTAAAGCCAGACTGATGATATGCGGGATCCCCGATATTTCAATCACTGCGGCGGTAAACGAAAGTAAATACATCCTGCCGGATTTTGACCGGAAATAATATTCCTGATTACGAATGACGCCGCCGTCCATAATGGTTTTCGCCATCCTTTGACGATCCTCGGGATTGGCCCATATCCCGAGTTCCGTGGCGGTGCGCCCGATCACTTCTTCGCGGGTGTATTCGGTGGTTCTGAACCATAAATCGTTTGCTTCCACATACCGGCCATCGGCCAGGGTGGAAAGAGAGATGTTAATCGGGCTGAGATTAAATATTTTAGAATATTGTTCAACGCTGATCCTGAGGGCTTCGAGCACCTGTTTGCGTTCGGTAATATCAACCAGGGTCGTAATAAAATAGAGGGGATTGCCTTCTTTGTCCCTGCGCAGGGTCGAGGCGATATCCGTCCAGACAACCGATCCATTTTTGTGGATGAATCTTTTGATAAAACGCGCCGAATCCTTTTGACCGGAAACGATGGAATCCATCTCCGCCTGAGTCTGCGCTATGTCATCAGGATGGGTGATCGCCCGCCAGCCGCGTTCATTAATCTCCCGCTGCGAATAACCGACCATTTCAGAAAAAGCTTTGTTCACGTTTACCCGGCCGTCCGGAAAAGTAATTGATTTGCCGACCACGGAGTTATCGAACACATACTTGAATTTATCCTCGCTTTCGCGCATCATTTCTTCCGCCCGCTTGCGTTCGGTGACATCGGTATTGAAGCCATACCAGGTGACACTGCCGTCAGTCATTTTCTCGGGTGTTGAAGTTCCCGAAATCCATCTGACGGATTGACCGGGAAGCTGCACCCGGTATTCGCACGTCCAGATTGTCAAATCTCTGGCGGAGCGTTCAATGGAGGCCATGACTTTATCAAGGTCTTCGGGCAATATTGCTCCGGTTATCGGAGAAAGATCCTCGCGCACATCCTGCGGTGAACACCCGAAAATTTCCCGGATAGCGTCTGTGGTGAACGGCACGAAATATGTTCCGTCAGGCCTCCTCGTGAACTGATAAATCATTCCGGGCACCCAGGAGGAAAGCTTTGTAAAATCGATGTCCCGCTTCCGCAGCGCTTCCTGGGCCTGCTGATATTTTATATCCGATTGTTCCAGTTCACTGATTTTCTTTTGGAGGATGGCGTTTTCCTCGACCAGATCCTGACAGGCTTTTGACAGATCGTGCATTTGATATCTCCTGCTTCGATTAACGATGTTCAACAGAAACAAAATGACCCCGTTATCTTTTACCTCGCATAATACCTTTCTTCTTCATCAACGGCAGCCGCGCCGTTTTTCATCAGCCTGTTCAAATGCTTCACGATCATGGCCTTCTCCCAGTAGACAACAAAGATGGTAGGATGCGCGGGGTAGATGAGCTTTTGCTCCGCCAGCTCATCAAGCGTGCAGGGCTTTTCACCGAGCGCCGCAAGAATCCTTTCGTCGCGTTTGTAAATCCGCCCCCTGTATTCCTCGAAAGCTCTGAGGATGAATGGGGATGTCAGAACCTCCTTGTTATGCCCCGAAACGACCCTGTCGGGTTTCATCTCGATTATCCTGTTGATGGAAGCGATGAAATCATCCACGGGTGTAGAGCCGTCACCGTACCAGGGGCCGACCTTCGTCAGGCAGATATCTCCGCAGAAGAGGAGCCCTTCTTCCGGAAAAAAGAACGTCAGGTGACCTGACGTATGACCGGGCATGTGCATCACATGAATCTTTGTTCTTCCGGCGTCGATGATGTCCCCTTCATCAATGGTTCCGTCAACGCGCCACTTTTCGAAAAATGAAGGTTTCATGGCGCCGATGAGGTGAACAAACTGCTGGGGATCTTCCGTCATGTATTTTTCCCAGTTATCAATAGACCCGATCTTTTTCTGGTCTTTGAAGTTCTCCCGTTCCAGAGGATGGGTGATGATCCGGGCATTGACGAAGAGGTCATTGTCCCAGACATGATCAAGGTGGCAGTGGGAGTTGATGAGGATATCAACACCCTGCGGCCGGGCTTCGCCGGTAATCTTTCCCGCGCCGCTGTCGATCATGATGCGCACATCATCATCAATGAGCACGGCGTTTGATTTACTGAATCCCTCTTCGGTGAAAAAAATTGATATCCTGTCGTTGATGTTCTGAATCATTTTAGCTGCTCCTCGCGGATTGAATCGTAGCCGGCAGACAAGGGTCATGAAGGGATTCATTATGACCATGAAGTTTTCTTTTTGACTCACCCGTAGAATAGCGGTCTTGAGGAACTGACGCTTTTAACCAGTTGAAAACGGCGGAAGGAATCGTCATGGATTACCTTATGAGAAAATCAATTTAATTTTTTATCTTTATGACGCGACGGCAACGGCAGTATATGAAGAGCAAATTTCTGAGTCAAGGAGATTCTCAGAATAACAGGCAGGATTTTATATGGAACAAAAGATGGGATGGCGCCCGGACAGAGGCATGCTGAGAGAAAAACTGAACCTCCTTCCCGTTTTTAATCATCGGGGACAACGCCCCGGTTCATCAGGGGGGACATCACTTCCGGCATAAGCCTGTCGGTTCAGGATCATTAATTGCCATGCGCCCGAATGCGGATTCCGGCAGGCCGGTATTATCTTTTCAGGTAGGTGATGGCGTTAATGAAGGCGCCCTGCGGATCTTCGATGACGCAGAATCGTCCGACCGTGGGGATATCGGTCGGCGGCATGTGTAGTTTGCCGCCAAGTGCCAAAGCGGCCTTCGCCGTTTTGTCCACATCATCAACCGTCACGTAAGTGCCCCACATCGGCGGCATTCCCTTGGCGCTTTCAGGAATTTCCATGATTCCGCCAATCCCTTCACCGTCAACTTTTACCACGGTGTAGGTTATTCCGGGTATGGACATTTCCTGCATTTCCCATCCGAACAACCCGGCATAGAACTTTTTTGCCGCATCGACATCCGTGGTCATCAATTCACACCAGTTGAATTGACCCTGCTTGAATCCGTCTTCCATCCTGTCCCCCTTCTTATGATAAAAATGGCCTGCAGGACACGCTTTGCCGCACAACATCCCCGCCTGCAACAGAGCGTCTCACAGACTTTGCTTTTGCCGTGGTTGTGCAACAGGCGCACCGCCATCCTTCGGCGCATCGATAGATTCCCGCATCAGATCTGCCGCCCGTCCGTATCCGGTATTACCTGCCTGCACCCTGCTAAAGCAGAGCATCATCCCCGTAGAGGCCCGTTCTGCATTCACACTGCTGCTTGGCATTCTCCTGATGGTAGGCCTCCAGGCCCGCATCCAGAGCCTTTTTCAGCCGATCTTTCTTGTCGGCAAATATTGCCCTATTGTGCGTCGTCAACGCCTCAAGCTTTTGGGCCGCTTCTTCATATTGCGCCTTTGCTTTTTCCAGGACGTCCCGGGCTGAGTTGCCTATTTGCTCCCTGGTTTCTTTTCCGCTTTTGGGAGCATAAAGAATCCCCAACCCCGCACCGATCAAACTGCCGACAACAACGCCTTTGATGAGATTGTTCGATACCATGTTGTTTCTCCTTTCTTCCTGTTTTTTATCGACACTGCGCACTGCATTTCAGGCTAAAGTATATGGATGGCTGATCAGGATGCAAGACGGGTTGAGTGTCAGGTTATCGGTAGGTTATATCTACCATTACGAATGACAAGCGGATGGAACACACCGGCTGATGAACCGTATCCATTCCCGACTCCGATAATTTATTTAACAATCAAATCATAATGTGCTAGTTTTACCCGCAGTTTTTAAAAAAACAGGGAATGCCGTAGATTTGATCATGTCCGCCAGCACCGATGATAAAACAATAAATAACGCCAAAAGATCTTATACCAACGGTGAGGTAACCATCATCTGGGACGCGCAAAAGTGCCAGCATTCCGGAAATTGCATAAAACACAACCCCGCTGTTTTCAGACCGAAGGAAAGACCCTGGGTAAAACCTCTGAATTCAACGACAGAAGAGATCATTAAAACCGTTGAAAAATGCCCATCCGGCGCGTTGACCTGTTTCTTAAACAGCGACCCGTGAAAAAGCGCCGGTTTTTGCTTGGACGGCATGAATTATTCTGATATGAAAATCCCCGGACAGGAGAAATTTCATGATTGTTACCGTTGTTAATATTGTCGTTCAGCCGGAAAATGTTGATCAGTTTATTCTAGCAACCCTTGAGAATCATCGGCATTCGATCAAAGAAAAAGGAAATCTGCGGTTTGACGTCTTACAACACCGGGATAACCCTGCGGCATTCACTTTGTATGAGGCCTATGAGACAGACGAGGCGGCCGCCGCGCATAAAAAAACCGCACATTACTGCAAGTGGCGCGATACGGTTGAAACCTGGATGGCCAAACCCCGTGAAGGTTTCGCCCATAATGTTCTGGCGCCCCTGGAAAAATCCGCATGGAATCGATAAACACCTTAAATCTCGCCTCGCTCCCCAAAATTTTTTTTGGCGCTGATACATTTTCCCGGCTTCCTGAAATCATCTCCTCCTATGGCCGTCAGGCGCTCATCATCACCGGCGGCGAATCGTTGAAGGCGTCCGGCCGCTGGGGAGCGCTTACGATGCAGCTTAACCGGGCTCAAATCAGATTCAAAGCAATCTCCGTCCGAGGTGAACCCACCGCGGAAGCGATTGATGCGATTGCCGGTGAATATCGCAAAGCGCCCGTTAATGTCGTTGTGGCCATCGGCGGCGGCAGCGTCATCGACTGCGGCAAAGCGGTTGCCGCCATGCTGGCCGAGACAGGTTCCGTCAAGGACTATCTGGAAGGTGTCGGAACCCAAAAACCGTCCGGCGTCAAAATTCCTTTTATTGCCGTTCCGACAACCGCCGGCACGGGAAGTGAAGCTACCAATAACGCCGTCATCTGTGACCGGAAAGCGGGCTATAAAAAATCACTCCGTCATGACGCCTATATGCCGGATGCCGCGGTGGTCGATCCCAGATTGACGCTGACGATGCCGCGGTCGATTACCATCACCTGCGGACTGGATGCCATCTCGCAATTGATTGAAGCTTACACATCAGTCAGGGCGGACGTTTCCACCGATTCGCTGGCGTTAAAGGCGCTTGCCCTTGCGTTGGAAAGCCTGCCGCCGCTTTGCCTTGACCGCGGCAACGATCCTGCGCTGCGCGAGAAGATGTCTTATGCGGCGCTGGTTTCGGGGATTACACTCAACCGGGCCGGACTGGGCGCCGTGCACGGCATAGCCGGACCGCTGGGCGGACTATGCCCGGTGCCGCATGGTGTGGCCTGCGGGAAGCTTCTGTTTCCGGTCATGACTTTTGTGATCAAAAAAATTATTGATGAAAACAATATAGCCGCACAGAAGCGGTTTGCCGACATCGGAAGATTATTCGCGGGTCACGGAGGCGATGATGATGCCTTTTACTGCAGGCATTTTCTGGATGCGCTTCACCTGTGGACACAGGCTTTAAAGCTGCCGCAGCTTTCCTTTTTCGGCGTAACGTCTTCGGACATTGAAAAAATCATTTCCGTGGCGGACAGCAAAAACAGCCCGGCCCTTCTTACCCCGAAAGAAATGAAAGTCATTCTGGAAACCATTCGCTGAAATAATCATCGCAGGATAATCATCTCACCCGAATAAGAGGGGAAAAAAGCACCATGCAAGCGGAGGATATTAAACGGATCAGTAATCTGGGAACCGGCGCCACGGGACACGGGCTTTGATCGTCCACCATATTGCGTCCTTCGCATGCGTGTCGGTTTACTCCATTTCCAGCGCAAACGCCGCCCCTTCCCTTACTTTTTCCGGGAGGTTTTTTTCTTCTTTGCCGTGAGCCAGGCCTCATGGTCCTCGATCAGCGCCATCACGCCGGTGTCTGTCTTCTTTTGGGTAATCTCCAGGGTCCTCGCATAATCTTTTTTGCCAACTTTGATCACTTCGATTTCTTTGTTCAGAAACTGCTGGATTCCGGCGAGAAGCTCTTTTTCCTCTTCACTGCAAAAGGAAAGCGCTATGCCTTTCTTGACACCCCGTCCCGTTCTGCCGACCCGGTGAACATAATTCTCCACTTTGTCGGGCAGATCATAGTTGATCACATAATCGACATCCGGAATGTCAATGCCGCGCGCGCTGACATCCGTGGCAATGAGAATCCGGCAGCCACCCCCCTTGAACATGTTCATGGCCTCGGATCTTTCACCCTGATCCTTCTCGCCGTGGATCGTGATCGAGGAAATCGAGACACGCTCCATGGCTTTGGCAACCCGCTCCGCGCGGACACGGGTTCGAACAAAAATGATGATTTTGCTGTCAGGATTTTCCCGGATGAAGCTCTCCAGAAAGAATCGTTTATCATCCATTTCTACAAACACGACCGCATGCGAAACATTGGCCGAGACCGGATCATCGGGGGATATCTGAATGCGGATGGCCGTGCTCTTAATCTGAGAAAAAGCCAGCTTCTTAATTTCCGGATTAATGGTCGCCGAGAAGAAAAGCGTCTGATGCCTCCGGGAGAGCATTTTTTTGACGTATTGAATGTCCTTGATGAAACCCAGATCCAGCATATGATCGGCTTCATCCAGAACCAGCGTCTCGATGCGCGTCAGATCGATATAACCCTGATGGATGAGATCAAACATTCGCCCGGGGGTGGTAATCAGAATGTCGATGCCTTCCTGCAGCCTGGCCAGCTGCGCATTTTGTTCGACACCGCCAATCAGGGCAAACGTCTTGACCTTGGTATGCTTCGCGATGCTGGTAAAGACCTCGCCGATCTGCATGGCCAGTTCACGGGTCGGAACCATGACAAGGCCTTTGATCCCCGTATCGCGCTTGCTGCTTTTCCCCCGGTGAATCCTGTCAATCAGAGGAATGGCAAAAGCCGCCGTTTTACCGGTTCCCGTCTGGGCGATGGCCAGAACGTCTTCTCCGTTCAGAATGGATGGAATGGATTTGAACTGGATATCCGTCGGCCTCTTGAAGCCGAGCTTTTCAAGGTTGTGTTTGATGTCTTCTGAAATATGATATTTATCGAACTTCATGGCGCCTCGCTATACTGTAATGGCAGAGTCTACAACCGGATCCGGATGAAAGCAACCTCACAAAAATAAGAAGCACGGCTGCCCCGATAACTATTGCGATCAGCATCAATTAATTGCCCGGGGCGATAAGATGTCATTTTTGGATATACTGCGGGAAGTTTTTTTGGATATGCGGCTTTAAGTCATTAAAAATGATGCTGGCCACAGCTTCCGCTCCCTGATTGGTAAAGTGAAACAGATCATAGTACAAATTCGAATTTTTAGGCATCCTGGCCGCAAGATCGACAACCGGCACATCATGTTTCTTTCCAACCTGCCTGGTTTTCTGATTGTATAATTCAAGAATTTGCCAGTTGAGAGAACCGCTGGAACCGCCCGGCATTTTTATTTTTCCCAGATCAACTCCGGTGACCGGATCAATGCCGTGACCGTAAAGAGCCGGTTGTGTGATAAATACCGGAACAATGTTTGCTTTTCTGGATATCTTTACTAAATTTTCCAGCCGCTTTTCAAAAGGAACCAGAAATTTACTCTCATCCGATAATCTTTTTTCTACCATACTTCTTTCTTCCAAATCCATATATCCCAGCGTTGCCACATCAATCTGATGATGGTCCAGCTGGCGTGCTTTGGCTCTGCGCCACCGGTCGATGTTTCTGCCGAACTGTAAAATTTCGGACTGGTCTGTTATGGCCTCAAAATAATCCTTCAGGCTGACCAGGCCTGTCTTTTTGATCATGGTTTTTTCATCAAACGACTTGATTTTTTCGAGTCCGATATCGTTGAGCCCCATGAGGAAAAGAACCATTTTGGGTCTTATTTTTGTTATATAATCTTCCATCAGGATGGCATGTCCGTAAGTGGAATGGCCGTCAATCCCGGCATTATTGACCCACACCAGCGGAATATCCTTCTTCGATATGGTTTTCAGGACGGCAGGCCAGTCTTTTCCATCGGATAACAGCAGACACTCCGTCGTACTGCCGCCTACCGCAATAATAGACAGGTATTTCTCAGGATCCTTTGGGGGTTCATCCCCCCGAAAGCCGATAGAATTTTTTGTATAAATTATTTTAGCATCGAGTTTGTTATTATACAGATTACCATGCTCGGTAAAAATGGTATTTTTCTTATAGGCTCTCAGGATGATCTTTTCACCCTTCACGCTGAACTCGAACGGATTGTAAATCCTCAGAAGAACTTCCCCGGCGGCAATGCAAATAATCAAAGAAGCCAGCAGCAGAAGGATGTTGGGAAGATTCTTTTTTAAACGATTCATGGCTGTTCACATTGAAAATTTAAAATAATGTATAGATAAAAGGCGCCACCGCCGATCCCTCAGCCAGCACCAGGAGCACGCCGATCAGCAGCAGGAAAAAGACAATAGGAGCAAGCCACCATTTTTTTCTGACTTTTAAGAAATCCCAGAACTCCAGTACTATTGATAATTTGCTCATGCCGGCTGATACCTCGATACAATTAATTTAAATTAAAACTGTCTTTCATAATCGGATTTCACCATTTGCGTTTTTGCTCTGGGCATCCAATAACTTTTTGCGGTCTTATCCAATTTCATATCCAGAAATTTTTTTCCGGTCAGACGGGCGATCAAACCAATCGGTGTAACGATCAGGAAGAAGATAAAAGCCATGATGACTTTGGTCATGATAAAACCCATGACCACGGCCAGAGCCATCCATGCCTTATAAACAGGCTTCAGCACAACGGGAAGCATTAAACCGGAAATCAAAAAAGCGGCGGCAATAAAAAATAAATATTCGAAGTAGTTATTTTTCTTCCAGAGCAGGTAAGATCCGATCAGCGCCAGAATGATGCCCATCGTAATTCCGAATTTTTTCCAGTCGGATTTAACGCCTTTGATATTTTTAATTTCTTCGAAAATTGCAATGTCCCTAGTCATTTTCGTACTTTTTCTGCCAATTGATATCTTCGCCCAGCGGCTTTTGTTTTTCTTTATTTAACAGATAATTGCCCATAATGAGATAATCCATGTTGGTTCTCATAAAACACAAATAGGCATCTTCCGGCGTACAGACGATCGGTTCCCCCCGGACATTGAAAGAGGTATTAATAATGACTGAACAGTCGTACTTCTCGGAAAATCTGGCCATCATGTCGTAGTATACCGGATTGCTTTCCCTGGTTACGGTTTGCACTCTGGCGGAGTAGTCCACGTGGGTCACCGCCGGGATGCTGGAACGAACGACATGCAGTTTATCCAGTCCGAAATACTCCTGTTCCTGCCGGGTCATTACTCTGCGGATAGTCTCTTTAACCGGCGCGACTATTAACATATAGGGACTTTCAGTGTCAATGTCGAAGAACTCGGCCGCTCTTTCCCGCAGGACGCTGGGCGCGAAGGGACGGAAGCTCTCCCGGAATTTTATTTTAAGATTCATAATCTCCTGCATCTTAGGGGAACGGGCATCGCCGATAATGGAACGGGCGCCCAGAGCGCGCGGCCCGAACTCCATTCTTCCCTGGAACCATCCGATTGTTTTTTCCGAGGCGATCAAATCGGCAATGGCGGCGGGCATTTCATCGGGAGACAACTTTTCATAAGGGATTTTCTTGGCATCCAGGTACTGGAGAATCTGATCATCGCTATACTCAGGACCGAGGCAGGACGACTTCATAAAATCTGTTTGACCGTCAGCTTTCCGCTCATGATCCAGATATTGATACCAGGCAAAGAGTGCTGCGCCCAAGGCTCCCCCCGCGTCACCGGCTGCGGGCTGTATCCATATATTATCAAAGGGGCCCTCCCGGAGCACCTTGCCGTTTCCCACGCAGTTGAGCGCCACCCCCCCCGCCAGACAAAGGTTCTTCTGTTTTGTTTCCTGATGGATGTGACGCGCCATCCGCAGCATCACTTCTTCCGTGACATCCTGAACGGAACGGGCCAGATCCATTTCTCTCTGGGTAACCTGCGATTCCGGTTTGCGCGGCGGCCCGCCGAAAAGTTTGTCAAACTTCCTGCTGGTCATGGTCAGCCCCGCGCAATAGTTGAAATACTGCATGTTCAGTTTGAATGACCCGTCTTCCTTTAAATCCATCAACTCCGAGAGGATTAAATCCTTATATACGGGCCGGCCATAAGGCGCCAGACCCATCACTTTATATTCGCCGGAATTGACTTTAAACCCGGTGTAGTAAGTAAAGGCCGAATAGAGCAGCCCCAGCGAATGAGGAAAATGAATTTCAGAAAGAATATTGATTTGATTATTTTTACCGACGCCGTAGCTGGTGGTCGTCCATTCGCCGACGCCGTCAATGGTCAGAAAGGCAGCTTCGGGAAAAGGCGATGCAAAGAAGGCTGAAGCCGCGTGGGATTCATGATGTTCAGGGAAGATGATTTTCCCTTCATACCCCAGCTGCTCTTTGATGAATTCCTTCATCCACAGCTTCTGCTTGATCCAGAGAGGAATGGCCATGATAAACGATTGAATGCCTACCGGAGCAAAGGCCAGATAAGTCTCCAGAATGCGCTCGAATTTTATAAAAGGCTTATCATAGAATGCAATATAATCGATGGATTCACTCTTGATATTTCCCGCTTCCAGACAATAATTGATCGCCTTCAGCGGAAAAGAAGAATCATGTTTTTTTCTGGTAAAACGTTCTTCCTGTGCCGCCGCAATAATTTCGCCATCACGTACCAAACAGGCAGCACTGTCATGATAAAATGCCGATATGCCTAAAATATTCATATTGAATTTACGTTGAACTCCTTTTCAAGAGGGGTTCTGATAACATATTCAAGCGACTATTAAAATATAATTATTCGGGCTGATTCAGACCGGCATGAGGTATTGATTGCCCGGAAATGGCTGAGAACTTCCTTTTGCGTTGTGAAGTGCAGGAATCATGAGCCCGCATGAAAGGCAAACAGGCCGTAAGCAGCCTGAGGAACAGCCGGAGCGAGTCTTTCGGACTCGCCCGGCTTTTTGAAAACCCTTGAGAACAGCCTAGTGGTGGAACAGACGCAGGCCGCAAAATGCCATGGCAATGCCGTATTTGTTGCAGGTGTCAATCACCTGCTGGTCGCGGATGGAACCGCCCGCCTCGACAATGGCCGTCACACCGCTGCGGTGGGCGCGCTCGATGTTGTCGCCGAAGGGGAAAAAGGCGTCGCTGCCCAGACAAACACCGGTGACTTTCGCCAGCCATTTTTTCCTTTCCGTTCTGGTCAGAGGTTTCGGCTGGCGGGTAAAGGTTTCGGCCCAGACATCGTCACCGATGACGTCTTCCGGGGTCTCGCCCAGGTAAACATCGGTGGCATTGTCGCGATTGGGTTTGGCAACATCGTCGCGGAAAGGCAGATTCAGCACTTTGGGCATGTGCCTGAGCTGCCAGTTGTCGGCCTTCTGGCCGGCCAGCCGCGTGCAGTGAATGCGGCTCTGCTGGCCCGCGCCCACGCCGATGACCTGGCCATCCTGCACGTAGCAGACACTATTGGACTGCGTGTATTTCAGAACGATCAGGCTCAGCACCAGATCGCGCTTCTGCGCATCGGTCAGCGTCTTGTTTTCCGTCACCATGTTTTCCAGCATGCGGTTGTCGATCTTCAGATCATTGCGGCCCTGCTCAAAGGTAATGCCGTATACCTGCTTGTGCTCCAGAGGAGTGGGGACATAGTTTAAATCAATGGTCACCACATTGTAATTGCCGCCCTTCTTGGACTTCAGAATTTCCAGTGCTTCGGGTTCATAGCCGGGGGCGATGATGCCGTCGGTGACCTCGGTTTTGATGATCTTCGCCGTAGGCACGTCGCACACATCGGAGAGCGCGATCCAGTCACCGAAGCTGCTCATGCGGTCCGCGCCGCGGGCGCGCGCATAGGCACAGGCCAGGTCAGACAGCTTCATTTTGAGATCGATGTGATACATTTTGCGCAGGACATTGTTCAAGGGGTAACCCAGAGCGGCGCCGGCGGGAGAAACATGTTTAAAAGAAGCTGCGGCAACCATACCGGTATTCTCTTTCAGTTCTTTCACCAGCTGCCAGCTGTTTAATGCATCCAGAAAGTTGATGTAGCCGGGCTTGCCGTTTAACACGGTAACCGGCAGCTCGCTGCCGTCCGCCATGAAGATCCGGGCAGGCTTCTGATTGGGGTTGCAGCCGTATTTAAGCGCTAATTCGTTCATGGACTATCCCTCCACTGTTTTGTATTTGTTGATGATGACGTCTTCGTATGTCCCCGTCGCAACGTCGATGGCGCGAACAAACAGGCTCACCTTGTTGTCTTCGTTCAGGGCCTCCCACAGCTTGCCTGCGTATTCATTGGGATCTTCCTCGTCAATGGCGACGCGCAACGGCTCGCCCGCAAAGCTGGGAATCGGCGTGCCGTTACACTTGTAAGTGCTGATAAAGTGTCCCTCGCCTTCCAGCGGGTGCGAATAATCAAATATAAAGCGCTGGACGCTTTTTTCATTTCCACCGCAGCTTTTCAAAATACTGAGCTTGTAGCCGCCTGTTCTCATATCCACCACGCCGGAGATGCGGGGCGTCCAGTTGGGTCCGTCATCTTCAAAGGTCCGGGTCAAAAGCGCGGCTTCAAAGCCGAAGCCGGGATAATCATTACGGACGATAAAATGACGGATGGTATCAGTCTGGTCGCCGTTGGTTACAATAGTCATATCGTCCGGCGTCAGAACGGGGTTGTAAATAATCAGATGCGGGTCCGTCATTTTGGAAGGATCGGCAGCCTTGGTGCGGATGCCGCCGTCAATGGGATCAAACACGCGGTTGCGGCTGTTGACGCTCCGGCCCATGATAAAGTAGGCAATCATCACTTTGCCGCCCGGCGTAAGCCCGATGCAGATGCCACGGCCCGGATAATCGTTTGAGGCCAGATACTCGTATAAATTCTCTTTCATTTTTTATTTCTCTCCTTGGTTATGGATAAGGTATCAATTTTTGGTTGCGGGAGTATATGAAGAGAAGATTCGTATGTCAACTGGATTTGGGTAAAATATTAATTTTCACAATAAAAAGCGATATGTTGATGATTTTATCCGGACTTAAACGGCGGTTATTACGGATTGAAACGTTATCCGCCTAGTATCGGGTAATGTGATGCTCCGTCAGGCCGAACAAATCTTTGATGGGATGGATTATGCCCTGATCGTCTTTAAAACTGCCGCTGTAAAGGCCGAAGGGCTGATGAAAATCGGAACGGATGATACCGGCAGTGTTGATTTTTTCAGCCCGCTCGCCTGACGGGACAAAAGACAGATCCAGTTTTCCGTCCGTGGTTTTTATTTTCCAGGGCTTCATGACATCGCCGAAGTCGAAGCGCGCGGCCGTCAGACAGGAAATCCTGCCATCCATCCAGAAGCAGTTTTCATTGAATTCTTCATCATCGGCAATCATATTCTGGCAGAGATTGAAGGCCAGCAGCTTCCCTTCATCACTGAAACCTGCGGCTGTAGCCCATTTCCAAAAGCTGACATAAGGATAATAGGTTTTTTGATCATCGATGAGCGCAATGGTTGAATTCCGGTTCAGAATAATTTCTTCAGAGTCCACCACCATACTGCCGGACGCGGGAACGGCCGCTTTATGAGTATAAAACGGGCGGGTTCGGGTGATCGGGGAAACCTGAACCAATGGCTCAACAACCTTCAAATCTTCATGAACGGTTATTTCGCCTTGGACAGCCGGACGGTTTTTATATCGATCGATATCGATCAATATCCGGTGGACCCCCTGATCCAACTTGTTTTCAAAGCGCAGACGATAGCCTTTGGCATCAAACCAGCAGGCATCATCATACAACTGCGAGGCTGTATGCACCGCGTTTTTTTTGCATGCCTGCCGGGTATGTTCAAACCGGGTATTCTTTAATCGATCATAGACATAGAAAAAGGAAACGCCCGTGAACTTGGCATCAAAGATCACCATGCCGAAATAATGCGTCGGGGTGATGATGCCGTAATGCTGCCATTCCTTCAGGCGAAAATTCTTCCAGAAGCCGGGCGCAGGAAAAGAATACAATGGCGCAGAAGGAAGATTGGCATTCCGAAACGGCATGCGGAAAGTACCGAAGTTAATCGATCCGTCTTCCTCCACCATCCGGGCGGGGGTCGTTTGAATATGTCTCACAATCGCCTCTCCGGTTTTCAACCGCACTGGAAAGTTCTATGACGGAACTTTAGGCAATTTGGGGAAATTCGCATCCAGCGCGGCATTCCATTTATCAACCATCGGTTTGACACTTTCCATCAGCTCCGTGATATCGCCCTCGATCGTGATGGAACGGATTTTATCGCCCTGCGCGATCGCATTGACAATTTCCTGATCGATGTCGCTCACCACCTCGCCAAACACGGTATGCTTGCCGTCAAGCCAGGGAGTGGGCACGTGTGTGATAAAAAACTGGCTGCCGTTGGTCTGGGGGCCCGCATTGGCCATGGACAAAATGCCCGGTTTGCTGTGGCGCAGTTCCTTGACAAATTCATCCCCGAATTTATAACCGGGCCCGCCGCGGCCGTCGCCCGCCGGGCATCCGCCCTGAATCATAAAATCGGGAATCACCCGGTGGAAGTTTAAATTGTTGTAATATCCGCGCCGCGCCAGATTTACAAAATTGCCCACGGTCACAGGCGCCTGATCCGTAAATAACTTCAGGCGGATGGTGCCTTTATCTGTTTCAATAACGGCTATGAGTTTACTTTTCATGATCATCTCCTTTTAAGATAGGTGCTGAAACTTTAGATATTATCGCCGGATATGTCAAGGCAAAAACCATCTTGCAAAACTCACTTAAGTGCGTTAAGGAATGCCAAAATTGCGCATTAATTTCATGTCTGTATGCCGATCGCGTAAATCCGGTCCATGAACCAGGCACGGCCATGATCGTAACCGGTGTGCAATATTCCAAACATTAAGGAGCCTGCATGAAGGCAAAAAGCCCCATCCGGAAAAACATAGTCGTCAGTGTGGTCATGGGCAGCGACTCGGATCTGTCCGTCATGACCGAAGCAACAAAAATTCTGGAAGAGTTCGGTATTTCTCACGAGCTTTTTTTAACTTCGGCCCACCGGACGCCGGAAAGAACGGCAAAGTTTGCTGAAGCTGCTGCCAAACGCGGCGTGAAAATCATCATTGTCGGGGCGGGCGCCGCCGCACATCTGGCCGGTGTAATCGCCTCACAAACACAGCTGCCGGTGATCGGGGTGCCGATTGATGCAACGGCCGTTCATGGTCTGGACGCCTTGCTTTCCACCGTGCAGATGCCGGGCGGCATACCGGTTGCCACAATGGCCATAGGCAAAGCCGGCGCGAAAAACGCCGCTCTGTACGCCGTGCGCATTCTGGCGCTGGAAGATAAGAAGATCAGCTCGAAGCTGTCCGCCTACATTAAAAAAATGGCGCTGGATGTGGAAAAAAAGCAGGCAACCCTTTCATGCCGGAAATCCTGAAAATCGACGGAGATAATTCCGAAGAAGCCGTCTTATCCCGCGCTGTGGAAATTTTAACGGCCGGAGGCGTCATCGCCTATCCTACGGAAACTTTTTATGGACTGGGCGTTGATGCGGCAAACGAAAAAGCCATCCGGAAAATATACGACATCAAAGGCAGGAATTTCACCAATCCGATTTCCGTGATCATCGACTGCGAAAAAAATCTCTTCCCGCTTGTTGAAGAAGTGCCTGCCCGCGCCTTAAAGCTGATGCAGTCATTCTGGCCGGGCCCGTTGACCATCGTTTTTAAAGCTGCCGCTGAAACATCACCGCTTCTGACCGCGCAAACCGGCAAAATCGGAGTGCGTGTTTCCAGCAACGCCTGCGCAATGAACATGGCGCGGAACCTGGGCCACCCGCTAACCGCAACCAGCGCTAATTTATCCGGTGCGCCGGAGTGCTCCACGGCCTTCGAAGTTATCGGACAAATCGGCAATAAAATTGACGCGGTTGTTGATTGGGGAAAGACGGCCGGGGGCAAAGGCTCCACCATAATCGACGTCACCTCTGATCCTCCGCAAATCCTGCGTGAAGGGGTCATCAGCCGTCCCTGTCTGGCTACGTATGGAAATTTCCTGTAATTTCTCTTCTCTCCATCATTAACTATTTTATTTCACTTACTAAATTCCATTTCGTAATAATATTTTTTTATTGACATTCATTGTTTTTTGGAGCAATAAATTAGAAACGAATTTACTAATATTCGATAAATAAATTTATGGTGATTATTTCATTTGCGAAGCGGAGGGTTCGATGAAAAAAATTGTTTTAATAATCAGTATATTTCTCTTATCGATTATCTGTCATTATCCGGCTTTTTGTCAAACTCCAAACCCCCTCCTGGAAGAAGGCATCAAGCAGTATCAGGAGGAAAATCTCGAAGAAGCCATAGAGACCTTAACAAAAGCCAGAGCCGCCGATGCCGGTTCATCCATGGCGGCCTTCGTTCTGGGCATGGCTTATAAACGAACCAACGATTTACCGAACGCGGAAAAACACCTGCGGGATGCCGTCACCCTGACCCCCAAAATCAAAGAAGCCTACGTGGAGCTGATTGATGTTTTGTACCAGTTGAATAAACTTGCTGAAGCCAGGCAATATCTTGCGATAGCCGAAGGCGAAACTATTATTCCGGCCAAAATTGCCTTTCTCAAGGGACTAATCTTACTGAAAGAAAACAAAAATAATGATGCCGTTGCGTCTTTTGAAAAAGCAAAGCGGCTCGACGCCACATTTGCTCAAGCGGCTGATTTCCAAATCGCGGTAGCTTATATGAAGGAAGGAATGCTCAGCAAGGCCAAGGAAAGCCTCAATTTATCCATTACCCAGAATCCCGTTTCGGACCTGGCCGGCTTCGCCAGGCAATACCAGGACATTATTGACAGCGCCATCAAAACGCACCGGCCGCTGCATCTGACGCTCAGCGCTCTGGTCGGCTACGATACGAACATTATTTCCAAACCCAAAAGTGACGCCCTCTCTGTAGGTCTCGACGGCGAGAAAGGCACCACTCTGAACTCGTCTGTCCGGGTTGACTTTACGCCGAGAATAGAAGGTCCCTGGCTTTTTAACGCCTCCTATACGTTGGCATCCTTTGTAAACTCGCAACACACCCATTCCCATGATTCTCTGGCCAATTCCGTTTCGATAGCGCCGGGGTATAATTTCGGCCGTTGGGCCGTCAATTTCAATGCCAGTTATACAAATTTCCTGCTTCGGACGGATTCAGCCCTTGTCCCGACGGCCGATTCCTCTCCGGGTTACAGGCAATATATGCACTATTACACTTACGGCCCGTCGATAAAGTTTCTGGTGAATGAAACAAACATCGTTGAATGGTACATCGGCTATGAAAAGAAAGATTACGACAACCAGAAATATACGGGTCCCGACAATGTGAGAGATGCGGAAGGACCTAAAACTTACCTGAGCTGGATCTGGCTGTATATGCCGAACGGCTTTTTCAATCTGCGCGCTGAATATAATATAGATCACGCTGATGGAATGCTGTGGGATAACACGGGCACAAGACTGACCGGCAACATCAGCATTCCGCTTTTTTCTCAGGAAACGGCAAATAAATATGGTCTTCTGAGTCTCCAGGTGACCGGGGGTGTTTATCTCCAGACTTATTCATATGAGCAGTCTTATCAGGAAGCGGACGGCACCACACCAGTTGGTAAAAGAAAAAGAAAAGATGCTACTTACAATGGTTCCGTCGGTTTGAACTGGGCATTCTGGAAGCACGGCAGCCTCATCTGCCAGTATAGTGCAACAGAGGTTGATTCCAATATGCCCGTAAATTCATACAGCCGTGACATCTATATGGCAGGTTTTGAGTTCCGGTATTAACCCGTTTTTAATGGTTCAATTTTTTAAGGAGTAATTTATGAAAACAAAACTGACATCCTTGATGATGATTCTATTCATCGTGATGACCTTTGCGGCCATCGGACAGGCTGCGCCGGCAGGCAAAGTAACCAATCTCGACGGCCGGGTGGATATTACCGTAACCGGAAAGCCCGCAAAAGTGTTGTCCATCGGTGATGCAGTCAATGCGGGGGATATCATCCGAACCAAAAGCGCATCAAAATGCGAAGTGACATTTACCGACGGCAGCATCATCAGGCTTGCCGAGAACAGCCGTCTGAAAGTGACAGAATACAATCTAGGAAAAACAAGCAGAACAACCATTCTCAGTCTGTTCAGAGGAAAAGTACAGAATGTCGTCACCGCTTCTTCCAAGCTGTTCGGACAGAAAGAAGCTTCTAAATATGAAGTTCACACGCCAACAGCTGTCTGCGGTGTTCGCGGCACCACATTCTACAGTTACCATCAGAACGGCGTATCCGGCGCCTTATTCGCTGAAGGATCGGGCTATATGTACAGCAAAGGCCGGCCTGATGCCGTCAAACCGATTACCGCAGGCCAGATGATGGTCGTCACCAGCGCCAACACACCTCCGACACAAAAACCTGCAACATCAGGGGACACCAACAAGTTCTTTAAAGATACAACTCCGTCGGAAAAGAAAAAAGATACCAAAAAAGACGGGGATGACAAGGATAAGGGCGGAGCAGGGTCTTCCGGATCAGGCAGCGGCTCGGGCGGTAGTGGATCAACCGCTTCATCCGGGAGCTCTTCCGGCTCCGGCAGTGGTGATTCAGGCAGCACCGGTGGCTCCGGTACGGGCAGCGGTGATTCCACAACGGGCGGCACCGGTGGCTCCGGCACCGGCAGTGGTGATTCGACAACGGGCAGCACCGGCGGTACAGGCGGTACCGGTTCAGGCGGTTCCACAACAGGAAGCACCGGTGACTCCGGCAGCGGCGGAACACCGTTGGGCGGCGGGACACCGTTGGGCGGCGGAACACCGTTGGGCGGTGACGCGCCATTAGGCGGTTCGGTACCAAACCCGACGCTGACAACGACTACTCCCACGCCCCCTCCCACGGTGATAGTACCGGTGATTATACTGACAACAATAGCAACGGAAACGTTTTCGACATTCACGCAAGCGGTTACTCTTGGAAATATGTCGGGAACCATGACCGGATCCATTGGCGATACGACCAATACCGGCACCCTGAGTCTGACTGCCACTGGCCAGGCATCAACCGAAGCTGCGGCACTGACCGGAACACTCAGCGACGGCAGCAGCTATAATGCATATCTTGCGGGCGTTCCCGGCTCCTGGTCGGGATTGCTCACGGGTCTGACGTACAAGGGAGGAACTGTTTCCATTATCAAGGGTATCCTCTCCGATCCGAATTTCACGGACAACGGAAGCACAAGCGTTCTTAACGCAAGCGGCACCATCACGCGCCAGACCGGTTACAGCGCCAGCACCGCAATCCCGGATATATACGGTGGCAGCACACTACCCGTCCCTGCATACTTCAGTACCGGCTCCACCAGTTACTCCGGCCAGGGCTATGAAACATCCACGGGCGGCCTGCTTGCCACCTGGGCGCTTTCCAGAGCGGGCGGCCTGGGTAATTTCCCGACGGCAACGGGAGAATATTCGCTATACTACATGGAATATCACTCTCCATTTTCAGCATCGCCGTCTGCCTACCTGGGCCAGAGCACGCAGACATTTAACGCCGAAACAGGGCATTTCGGGATCACCAGCAACTACATGTATTTCATGAACGACAGGTATTACGGCACCATGAGCATGAACACGCTGGGCGTTCTCACCTCTTCAGACGGCTACGGGCATTATTATTACAACGAAATAGCCGCCGGCACATACATCCTCGATTCGCTCAAGTACAGCGGTCGCTGGGGAGATATAGGAAGTTTGTATTACGATAATAACGGCCAGATGGCCTGGGCCGGTCATGATGAAGCCCTGATCGGCGGTATCTCGCAGGCGCCCTGGGCGGGGAATACCGATTTCAAAGCTATGGGTACGTACTACTATGATACGGGCGGCTATCCCTATTATCTTTGGAACACCAGTCTGTCGGGAGGACCAATCAACTCAACGGATATTTCAGAGGGATATTTTGAAGGCGCCACCGCCGGTATCTGGGGAGAAAGCATTCAAAAAGGCAAAGGCTCCATCCGGGCAATCTACATGACCCCCAGCGTCTATGTCAGCGGCAATCAATATACAGCCACCGCCGGCATACTGGCCAGCGACGACATTTCCCTTGATCTGTATCCGGAAATCGGCATGTGGAAAGCCAATGGCACCCTCGGACCATACAGCGGTCTCACCTATACGGGGGATCCGATCAATTCCAACTGGATGATTGGTTATAACGAGCTTACAGAGAACATGATGTTGAAAGGGTCTTTCAACGGCACCGGCTCCATGATGGGAAACGGCTCTTTTGCGACCATGTTTCTGATCGATCAATACGCAGAGCCTTACCCTTACGGTGGCCCTTCCTGGGGTGTTTATAATCTGGCCCTCTTTGGCAACAATGGACCCAGCCCCAACGTCTTTTACGGAAAGCCAGCAGGCGAGGCCGTCTGGTCGGCAAAGCTGGGAGGACCGGGACAATTTGGATGGAACTCTTCAAATTATGATAGCTATGATATGGGCTACTGGCTTGCCAATATCGCCGCTTCAACAGGCAAATGGTTAACAGGCGGACAGATCACCGGAACAGTCAGCGGCAAATATGTCACACCTACCCATATCGGCAACCTCTATGGGCCTTTCTACGGATTGTATACGGGGACTGAATCCGGCACATGGATCGGCCAGAGCGTCGGCATTTACGAGGGCACACCCACCGATTTCGGCGGACAGTTGAACAAAAGCCTCTTTTACAATGACCTCGGCTACTACGGGTATTATGACAGTGCCTCCGGCGCTTTCGGCTTTCTGGTGCGTCCGGATCAAAAATACGATTTTCTGGCCATCGGGCAATATTACGATTCCGGATACGGAGCGGGAGGTTTCGGGGGCCCCTACCTCTGGAACAATTCCATGTCTCATGACGTATATAGCTCTGAAGGCCGGTACCTCAATGCTTTCACCGGCGGAATCTGGGAGAAGGCTAATCCCGATGATGCATCTGGTTCTATTGGCGGAACTGTCGCAGCGGTTTACCTCACAAAAGAAGTTCTCAACGAGGTGCCTGTTGTAAAAACCGGCCTGATCACGGGCGACCTCACGGGTAATTTTTACGAGATGTCTTATGACGGCTATGGGGGCTACAACGGCATGTGGCAGGTTCAAAGCAACGCGGCTACCGGCCTGACGGCCATTGAAAAGACCCTGCCTGCTGATTTTGACCTGGTAACAGCCAGTATAAACAGCAACACCATCGATGCATCCGCAGCGGGAAGTTTTGCCGATCCCGCCAACCCGTCACAGAAGGTCGGGATCGTTAAGGGTGGATTCTCTTTCGGCGAGACCCGGTTTATCACCTACCTGTCCACCGATGACTCTACCACCTACAAGAGCCTCCCCTTCGGGATCTACAGCCTGCAACTGGGACAGGGGGGGAGCATTAACTACTTCGAAGGCAAGCCTCAGGCCGCCTCCGTCACTTGGAACGCCAAGACAGGGTCCGATGGATATTTCGGCGTCAATACCAATGGAACTGACTATGGCTTCTGGCTTGCGGACATCACCGGCTCCTGGAAAGAATACGCCGCGGAAGCAGCCCACGGCACCATCAAAGGCGCCCTGAGCGGCAAGTACATAACCGCCACCCATATGGGCGACATGAACGGACCTTTCTATGGATTGTATACGGACAATAGCGTATATGCCGGTGAAACGGGCTGGTTCTCCGACGGCACCTGGATCGGCCAGAGCGCCGGTACCTATCAGGGCCAACCTCTTGCCTTCGGCGCCGCTATTGATTGGGGAAGCTGCGGTTATTTTGATACGAGTATTGAAATTCCAGTGATGGTTTATGGCGATCCTACCGGATTGTCTCTGCGCGGCATCATCGGCAGCACGACATCCTTCATCGGCGCCGCGGCCCCGCTGAGCGGCATCGGAAAATATTACGCCGCCAGCACCTACCCGTTGTTTGAGATGAACATTTCCAGAAACCTCAATGCTCCGAACCTTGCCGATTCTCTCAGCCTCTGGTTCGGCGGCATCAAGAATACAAACAGTTTCAAAGGAAAGATGATGGGGCTGTATGCCAACTGGAACAGCGCGAATGGTAATTATGACGCAGGCTATCTGACGACCGGGCCGGTAGCCGGACAGGCGGTAACGGGAAATCTCTATCCCGAGGTCGGCATGTGGGAAATCACCGCAGGCGCAATGACATCATCCGCGAAAAGCGCCATTGACACGTCCGGAGCAGGAAATGTCACACCGGAAATTACGGCAACGTCTACTCCGCGCGTCGCCGCCATTTCCGGCGCTTACGGCATCAGCGGCGTTGCCAACACGTATGACATGTATTTTACGCAGACGGGCGGCGCCTGGGGTGTGTGGCGTTCGGAAACCGGCGGTACTTATGCGGAAACACCGGCAGCGGGCTGGTCGGGCGCCACCGGTGAGGTAGAGACCGTACTTGGGCAAGTCCAGAGTTACTCCATCTCGCGTCTCACCGGCACAAGCTGGACTGACGGACAGATAGCAGGAACAACCAGCGGCCGTTTCCTGAGCATGACTGAGTGGGGCAGGACATCGGGCGATATCCTGGGCGTGTACGGCAGCGGCAACTGGCAGGCGGTAGCCATGGGCAAAATCGAACAAACCGGAACGCTCGCTTTCAGCAGCGCACTCACCGGCAACCTGTATCGGGTCGTTTCCGGCACCGTGCACAGCAGGGAATACCAGCAGCCGAACTGGAACGTCTTATCTTCCTGGTTCGAACCCCTGAGATACGAAACACACTATTTCGTGCCGGCAGAAGGCACCTACGATGTTACCAAAACAATCGCCTTTGAATCAGTACGCAGTAAAAGCGGCAATTATATTAACTCTGACGATTACCAATACTACGCGAACGGGAAATGGGTCAAGATTTCGAAAGGTCAGGGAATCACCTTCGCGGCAGGTTCGGGAAACACATCCGACATAACAGGATTGGATTTTTCCGATCCTGCCACATCCCCCAATTTTGCCGGAACGATCGTCGCAGATCCCGCGACACCCTTTACAAGCGACGGCAACTACGTTTATGCTTCCTACTCCGCATGGGCAACCAATGCCCTTACGCAAAACGGCGCTTTTACCGGCATCCTTGGCGCCTTGAACAACGTATCCCTGTGGAGTTCCAATTCCGGCAACAAGATGGATATCATTTTGATGGGCAGCCACGATCCATATAACGGTTCGCAAATCTTCGATACAACGACGTCCTATGATGGCAGTGGCGCGGGCAACGGCGCCTTCTTGGGCAAGCTGACCGGAGTCATTCAGGACACCAATACCGCAACAACTTACAGTGAAAATCCGCTCACCGGCCTGATTATCGGTCTCTATGTCGATCCCGAAGGAAACGCCGGGGTTTTGAAGGGCAACTTCACAGGCGCCTCCTACACGGGAATCAATCTGTGGGAATCAACCGATCAAGCAGGCGCGGCAACTCTCTATCGCTATTCTACACAGGTTTCGGGACTTAGCGCTTCCGACCTCTTGACGGACGGCTATATCTTCTGGGGCAATATTGGCGCCAATATCAATTCGACATTTAACGGCACTTTTGGTGGAAACGGCAAAATTTATTCACCAATCGGCATCATGGGGTCAACGTTTTCCATTGCCAGTCAGCCGGACTGGGGTATCTTTACCATGAAGATCGGTATGGCCGATGCCTATGAAAACCCGACAAGCGCCACCACCTGGACTTCCAGCCTCTTCGGTTCGGGCATGTTCGGACAATACCCGGCCAATTACGGAGCAGGAAATGTTCAATACGCCGACCTGGGTTACTGGAATGCCGAACTCACCTCCGGCACATGGTCGGGCGGAAAGATGACGGGAACATTTAACGGCGACTTTATCACCCACAAGAAGATCGGCACCCTGGAAGGATCGCTTCTCGGAACCTACGACGGCACCACATCCGGCATCTGGCAGGCCACGGCAGCGGGCACTTATGTAAAAACGCAGGATGTCAGCTTCAGCAGCGAGATCCAGGGAAAAGGATATGCGATGACCTCCGCAAAAACAGGGTTCAGTTCGGTTCCCTTAACCTACTCTTATAACTTCTGGTATGACAACAATCCGTCAAGTTCATCTAATTACGGCAACAGCACCTACTACACATACAGCGGCAGCAGCCTGAATTCCAGAACGTTTACCCGCTTCAACATTATGGGCCCGCCGGATGCTGTGACCTACCAGAAAGACATCTGGGTGCAAGACTACGGCGCTGACCTGACACTGGGCACGGCTGACGACACCTTCACATATTCCCGCACCGACTACGGCACAGTGGGTGAATATAATGCCGCCATGGCCTCTGACCTGGTCGTGGACCCGTATACAACGAACACACTCACGCCAACCGATCAACTGGGCTACCACTACTCGGATTTCAATGGCATAATGGCCGGCACGGAAAATCTGTGGACCAATATCGGCAATCACTCTTCCACGCCGATCTATCTGATGGGAGATATCGATTCGTTTGACAACAATAAGTCCCGGCAGCTCTTTGCCGCAACGGTCGTGAGCTTTAATCCGCTGGTCAGCCTGACTCCCTATACTAATTCCACGGCCCCCATTGGCGGAGCTTATTTCGCCTATCTGGGGGGAGCATTCGGCACACAGACGACTGCGTTCGATACAATTGACGGCATGATATCGGGTCTCTATCTGAAACCCGACGGATCGGCGGGTGTTCTCTATGGAACAATTGCCGGCAACAACCAGACGGACAGCGGCTACTGGAAAGGTTCGGGGACTGTCAGTGGTTACCAGCTTCTGGCATCCGCGACAGGCGGCCTGACGCCGGCTAATTTTGCCTCAAATTTAGTGACATCCACTTCTTCCGGCTATACCGGCACGTCCGATCCCTTCTTTGGCGGCACACCCTATGTTCAGTCATACGCTGTCTCTGAATCCACATTCTTAAGCCCTGCCTATGGTGGATATTTCGGTGTTTACAGCTTCATTGCCGGCGGCACTTACAACAAGGATATGGCTGCCAATGAATCCTACGCATCCGGCGTATTATCCAACTCATCAGCCACTTACACCAGCAACCACTGGGATAGTGCAGCAGTGAACAATGTTCGCAGCGGATCAGTGCTGCATAACGGTGTTTTCAATCCGGCAACCGCTACCGGCTACCTTTCCACAAAGGCCGATTATACGGCGGGAACAACATCTATTCAGGGCGGCGACCTGAAAGGCCTTTTCAACCCCAACAACACCGTGCCCGCCGCCAGCACCTGGCAGGTTGCCAGCAATGGAACCATCATCAGCACGGCGGCTTTCGTGAACCTGGTTAACAGTCTCTCAACCGATGCGGAAAAGAACGCCTTTATGGCGGCGATGAAGATCCCGTGTGTTAATGTTGGTTCGGTAGATCTCACCGGTTCACGCGGTGGTGCGGGAAACGCGCTGAGTGTGACGATGACCGGAGTTAACTTCTATGCCTACTCCACGGGTCAGGCCCCCAGACTCTTTGCTACCAATAACGTAACGGGCAGTTATGATGTCAGCAGTCTGTCCGGTGCCACCCCGGTCGGCGTGGCTCTGACCCCCACCAGCATGGTCAACATGTCCGGAGTCTCCGCGGCCTTCACGCCGACAACAAATTTTACGAACGGTAAATGGGGCGCCCAGGTGGCGGGTGCAGCTACCATGACAGCCCCGTCCACCAATATTGTTTTCAAAGGCGGTGCCGCGGGAAGCACCAGCGGTGGAACAGCCGGCACGTTCAGCGGTACGGCTGCGGGTATTGCCAAGTAAGAGACATCGCCACTTTTCCCTAAACAGCAATAAAAGAAGGCGCGTTCCCAAAACGCGCCTTCTTTTTGAACTTAATGTCCTCTGTACCCGATCTTCCCGATAATTTTATTATTCAAATATGATCCTGTGGATTTCTGCTTCCCGAAAATCTTTTGATACGGGTAATCCTGCGGTGTTGCAATAAAACATTGTCATATCGACCAGAGGTGACAACCCGGCGCATGCCGGGGAAAAAGCCTGAAGATCCCTCACTGCGTTTCGGGACAAGGATTTCTCATCCCGAAACATCGGGATGAGATCGGAAGTGCATCCCATAGGGGCGCATCACAGGAAAAGTTTCTTCCCTGCCGGAAATCAGAGCCAGGGTGCGATGATTCCAATGACATGGTTGCAGCGCTGACTATGGAACGTTAACTAAAGTATCCGTTTAAAGGCCCCGCAAATGGTCCGGCCTCAATAGCCGCTCGTCGCGGTTTTTGAGTGTTTCGTCCACCAGAGCGATCATTTTTTGTTTATCTTTCTGAAGCGTACCGGTTATCGGCAGGTAGTTGGAGGCGTGTGTACCGACAAATTTCAGATTATCCATGGTTATGTTTTCAAAAATCTGTTTCATCTCGGCCAGGGTTTCAAAAGGATCCAGCAGCTGGAATTCGCCTTTCTGCACCTGACGGTGAAGGACCGTTCCCGGCACGGGTGTGACGGTGAGAGCGGCCAGATACTGGGGCTTCATTTCATTACATATTCCGGCCGTAGCCAGTGCATGCCGGACAGATGCCTCACCCGGACCCGCCAGACCCAGGAGAACCATGACGGAAAGATTGATGTCCGCTTCGATCAGATTGCGGCCCGCCTGAAGCATCTCATCATACCCGACACCTTTCTTAACTTTCGCAAGCAACTCATCATCGCCTGTTTCCACACCGATATAGGCCTTGGTCAGACCGGCAAGCCTGAGCGCACGCAATTCTTCCTGCGATTTTGCAAGTGTGCTTTGCGGCCCCACATAGCTGCCGACATGCCGAAGCGACGGAAACGTTGAGTAGAGTGTTTTAATGATGGCAAGCAGGGTGTCCGTCTCAATGGCAATCGCGTCGCCGTCACACAGGAATACTTTTTCCACATCGCCGTAGTAATCTTTGGCCATGCGAATGTCTTCCATAATCTCGGCGGTCTCTCTCACACGATACTTCACGCCTTTATACATGCCGCAGAAAGTACATTGATTGTGGGAACAACCAACGGTGCATTGCAGCAAATAACTGTTGGCCTCGCTGAATGGCCTGAAAATATTACCTTCGTATCTCAAATGATTATACCTGTTAATCCTTCCCAAAACCGGTTTTGCTTTTGCTGATCATTTATTCGTTTAGCAATGGAATCAAAGCAGCCGCTCCGCGCCGGCAATCATAACCGTTGTCTTGATGATGCCCGGCACATCCCTGGTAAAAATAATCATAAAAGGAATCCGTCCGTTGGGTATGACCCGGTCGTTGGAATTATTGAGGCCTGCCGGGACGGACAGCCTTTTTAAAATTTCTTCTTCGGAGAGATTGGTAAGCTCCTCTTCCGTCAAAACATTTCCCGCGTAGCTCACCCGCTCACCCAGAACAACGGCATAAGCATCCAGGACCTCTCCTTTAACAAGGATACGGGCCATGGAAAATTCGGCCTGGTTAACCGCGGTTCCTTCCACGACCCGGATATTGCCCAGGATATAATTATTAATCACCCGCTGCCGGATATCCTGGAGCTTGACCTGGCCTGTTACAAACTGACCTTGTGTCGGCTGCGAAACGCCGACGGCATTGAGAGCGATATTTACAAAATGTTCACCCAGTTTCATATAGCGTTCACCCAGCTGCGGGAAAACAACAAAATAGACGATAGCCGGTATAACGGCAATGACCAGAATCGTCCAGAGCGCAACTTTCCATAACCCGCTCTTTTTACGAACCGGGGGAGGCGTCGTTTCTTCGGATGCATCTTCGGATTCGTGCATCTCTTCGAGGTTTTCAAAGCCCGGTGAAAACTCGATATCCGCCAGGCCCGAACTTTGCCTGTCCGCCTGCCGTGATTCCCGTTTCAAATTATCACCTGCGGTTTTTTCCGGTTCCATTACGGCATTCAGAAAGCTGGCAACATCTTCATCCGGAGCGCTTTTACCGACATCATTGCGTACCGGTTCAAAGGCCAATTTGCCGCCGGTTCTTCCGGCTGCAACATTTTGCGGCGAAGCCGGGTTCGTTTGCGGCAGATCATCCGTCACATTCATTCTCTTCAGATTATCCTGGAAAAATACATGCTGGCAGCGGCTGCAGCGCACCCACAAACCATCACCAACAATTTGAGCGTCATCAAAGCGGAATTTTGTGCGGCACTGTTTACATTGTATGATCATTGGTCTCCCTCTTAATCCTTGTCAACTGCGGTCCGGATCACATAAACATCCGGCAAAAACCGGTGTTGTTCGTTGAAATCCAACCCATAACCAACAATAAAACCGTCATCCATCGTAAAACCGATATAATCCGCTTCAAACGGGACTTTTCTTCTTTGTCGCTTGTCCAGAAAAGTGCAGACTTTAATGGATTTCGGATTTCTGAGTTTTAACGTATCAACAATATGCCGGAGCGTCAAACCGGTGTCTACAATATCTTCAATGATCAGAACATTCCGACCGGCAACATTCAGTTCCACATCCTTGGTAATCACAATGCTGCCCGAACTTTCCATTCCGGCGCCATAGCTTGCCGCCCTGATAAAATCCGTCTGGCAGGAAATGGTCATCGCCCGGACCAGATCCGCCATAAAAATAAAAGAGCCCTTGAGAACGCCGATCATCAGGATTTCCTCACCGGCGTAGTCACGGGAAATCTCATCAGCCATTTCCTGTACGCGCCTGGCTATTTCAGACCGGTGAAGAATAATTTCCTTTGATATAGTGGGCATCACGGCGTTCCTTGTTTTCATATGGCTGATGTTTAAGCCGTTGTTCAATAATAACTCTAACATTGTAATATCACAACCGGCATAAGGCCGTAGCGAAACGGGCAGAAATGCAACCCCTTGTTTCTTAACGGTCCCTGACTTTACTCAAGTTTCCGCTTGCCTGTCAATAGAAATCAAAAAATGCTGCGATACAATGACACGAATTTTTCGATGTTGGTCCAAACCATTTTTTCCGCAGCGGCAAGTTCATCCGCGTTGCGAAATTCAGATGACAAACTGAGCAATATCGGATTGAGCGGCGAAATATCCCTGCCGAATTTTTCATAGTCGATATGGCTGATCATATACTGGGATCCGTCAAAATAATATTTGCCCAGCCGATTGGCTTCATCGGAACGGAAAGGCCACGTGGTTTTCCAATTGAAAAATTCCAGCACAATCTCCTTCAGATCCTGCCGGTCAAAAACGTCCGGTTTCAACTCCTGTCCGATCCGGTCGGCAATCAAACGAAAATACGTGACAACCAGGTCAATATCCGTCAGACACAGGCCGTAAAGATACCAGTCATCAATAATTTTCAGCAGGATGAGCTGCTGGGAACGGGGAATAAAATAATGGCTGGGACACAGATGCCCCGCGCAGACTTCCTGACCGTAAAATGATCCCGTCCGCATATCAATGCCGTCATTCTGCATGGGATGGACAAGGCACCCGACTTTCTTTTCGCCGGCATCCAGGAAACCGAGATACTCGCAGCAGTAAATGACCTCGTACCTTTTCCGGAAATCTTCAGCGGCAAAGGTTGCTTCGGCATAGCTGTCGATATCACCCGGCAACTTCACCATTTCACGGAAGCGTTTCGTACGGGCGCGCAATCTTCGGGTCAGTGACTCGCGCGAACTGTCCACATAATTGTAAAGACCGCAGCAGGCACCACAGGATTTGCGGATGTCCGGCTGACATAATACCATAAGGGAAGACTCTATTGACATTTAAACACCTTCTACATACTCCGAATAAATCGAACTAAGATCTGCCTGACACAGGCATCATTCAAACACCACCGTCTTAGCCCCATGCACGATGATCTTATTGTCCAGGTGCAGACGCAGAGCACGCGCCAGCACAATTCTTTCCAGATCCTTGCTCTTGGTCTGGATATCAGCAATGGTATCCCGGTGGCTGATTTTAACGACGTCCTGGGCGATGATGGGACCGTCATCCAACTGTTCGGTAGCATAATGCGCCGTCGCCCCGATAATTTTTACACCCCGGTCATACGCCTGTTGATAGGGATTGCTTCCTGAAAACGCGGGTAAAAATGAATGGTGGATATTGATAATCCTGCCGGCGTACGGTTCGATAAATCCGCCCGACAGAATCTGCATATAACGCGCCAGCACCACCAGATCAATTTTCATTTCCCGCAAAAGCGCCGCTTGCCTCTTTTCCTGCTCCCGTTTATTACCGGGCGTGATGGGGAAATGGAAAAATTTGATTCCAAACTGTTCGACCAGATCCTTCGCGTCGGGATGATTGCTGATCACGGCCTCCACGCTGGCATCCAGCTCTCCCATGTGCCGGCGCAGGATCAGATCATGCAGACAATGCAGATGACGGGAAACAAAAATTGCCGTTCGCGGCACATAATCGGTAAAGTGCAATGTCCATTTCATGCCGTATTGACGGGCCAGGGGCGCAAAAACGACGGGAATTTCCTCGCGGCTGAGCGCGAAACCTTCCAGTTCCCACTCGATGCGCATGAAAAATATTTTTCCCTGCTTCGAGGTGTATTGGTCGGCATCGACAATATTGCCGCCGTTCTGAAAAATAAAGTTGGAAAGCCTCGCCACCAGCCCTTTGCCGTCGGGACACGATAGCAGCAAAATTGCGTTGGATTCTTCCATAATAACCACTCTTTTCCGGTTATAGAAACTACCGCGTCGTTTATAGAAGGATTAAGATTGCAGGTCAAGAATAAAAATGCTAAGCACCACTCCAGCAAATTAAAAAAGCGGGAAATAGAAAATCGATGGAATTAATTGAAGCAATCAATCTACCCAACGGCCTGACATTGACGATTACCGATTCCTCCCGGCGCATTGCCGCAGATACGATAAAAGTCGAATTGACTTTTCAGGTAAAAATCGGGGTTTTGGAATCCTTTTTCGCCTCGTCCGACGACTATCTGCAGGTAAAGAATGCATCGGGCGATGAATTGACTTACGAACACAAAATGGAAAGATCTTTTGTCAACGACAAAGATGAAGAATCCGTCCGCAACGAGCTTTTGGACACGTTCAAAAACAACTCTCTCGGTTATCTGTCCTCACCCAATTTCGCAAAAAAAATGGCATTGTCGCAGCTGAAAGACATCAAACTCAATCCCTTCAAGTACAAGGCTTATCCTTACCCGGACCGGGCAGAATAATATCGGGCGGCACAAACCACACGGAAAGTAAATAATGACACAGGACATTCTTGATGCGCTGTTAGCCGGCGCCGAAAAACCCAGCCGCTACATCGGCGCGGAAGTCAACTCCATTCACAAGGCCGATGCCGGCGTGCGCTTTCTCCTGGCCTTTCCCGATACCTATGAAGTAGGCATGTCGCATCTGGGATTACAAATTCTGTATGCCGTCTTAAACGCGCTTCCGGATGTGGCGGCCGAACGCTGTTTTGCCCCCTGGCCGGATCGGGAAAACCAGTTGCGCCTGCGCCGTCTCCCTCTGACATCGCTTGAATCCGCAAGCCTCATGACTGATTTTGACATCATCGGTTTTTCGCTGCAATATGAATTGTCCTACACCAATATGCTGGGTATGCTGGACATGGGCGGAATTCCGCTGAAATCAAGTGATCGTCTTAACCACCATCCGCTGATCATCGCAGGCGGCCCCTGCGCGTTTAATCCCGCGCCGCTTGCCGCTTTCATCGACGCCTTTGTCATCGGCGAAGGCGAGGAAGTGGTCGCGGAAATCACCGCCGCCGTCAGGGACAGCAAAAAACAGAAAATTACCAGAGACGCCATGCTCGGGAAGCTCGCCAATATCGAAGGCATTTATGTCCCCGCTGTGCACGGCAAAAGCACGATCATCAAAAAACGAAAAGTCATTGATCTGAACGCGTGGCCCCATCCTGTTGCACCGGTCGTACCGCTGATGCAAACCATCCATGACCGCATTGTGCTGGAAATCGCCCGGGGCTGCACTAGAGGCTGCCGGTTTTGTCAGGCGGGCATGCTCTGGCGTCCTTACCGGGAGAGAAATGCGCAATTGATTGCAGACATGGCCAATCAGGCCCTGCATGCCACAGGCCATGATGAAATATCACTTTTATCACTCAGTTCAGGAGATTACAGTTGTATTGAACCGCTTATCCGGAACCTGATGCAGAAACATTATACCGAAAGAGTCGCCCTCGCCCTGCCGTCCCTGCGCGTCGAATCGCTGAGCGAGACGCTGATCGAGGAAATCAAGCGCACGCGCAAAACCAGTTTTACCCTGGCGCCGGAAGCGGGGACGGATAAAATGCGTCAGGTAATCAACAAAGGCAACACCGCCGACGATTTGCTTCAGTCGGTGGATAAAGTCTTTGCCGCCGGCTGGAAAGCCATCAAACTGTATTTCATGATCGGTCTGCCGCATGAAGAAGAAAGCGATCTTACGGGCATCATTGACCTGGGCTATCAGGCGCTGCGAGCGGCCCGCCACCGTGGTCAGGTCACCATCAGCCTTTCGACTTTTGTTCCCAAGCCGCACACACCCTTTCAGTGGGAAAAGCAGCTGTCGCTTGAGGAAACCTACGACAGGCAGCATTTTATCCGTGACAGAATGAAAAACCGTAATATCACCGTCAAATGGCATGACGCCCGGATGTCTCTGCTGGAAGGCCTGTTTTCCCGGGGCGATGACAAAATCGGGGACCTGCTTTTGTGCGCCTATCAAAAAGGCTGCCGCTTTGACGGCTGGAATGAATTATTCCGCTTTGATCTGTGGCAGGAGGCCATAAAGGATACAGGGATCAACGTCGACGATTACCTGCGTGAACGCGCAGCGGCCGACCCCCTGCCCTGGGACAACATCGATTGCGGCGTGAGCCGTGACTTCCTGCTTTCGGAAAAAGAAAAGGCCGATCATTATTCGGCCACACCGGATTGCCGGTACGACGCCTGTCAGGACTGCGGGGTCTGCGATTTTTCAGACACCAGAAATATTTTTTCGGACAAGGATGCAGGAGACGCGGCAGAGGCGGTAAAACCCGGACCAACGACAGCCCGTGAAAAAGTTTACCGCCTGAGCTTCACCAAGACCGGCCGCGCCCGCTTTTTATCCCATCTGGAACTGGCCATGGCCTTAACCCGCGCCCTGCGCCGGAGTTCTCTTGCACTTTGCTACTCGGCAGGCTTTCATCCGCATCCGAAAATTTCGTTTGCCACCGCCACATCGGTGGGAATGGCCAGCCTTGAGGAATATCTGGATGTCACCGCCCTGGAGTATCCGCAGGACCTGCCCCGCCTGAAGAAAGAAATCAACGCCGCCCTGCCCGCGGGCATGGAGATTACAGATATCAAATTGCTTTCCTATGTCGCAAAAGAGTTGGCCCAGGCGCTTTTTGGCTTTGCCTACGACCTGCTTCTACCGCCTGATGTGAATGAAGACAAACTAAAGAGCATCAAAGAAAACATGGAAAATTTTTGGGCCGCAAGCTCGTTTCCGATTTCCCGGCAAGCCAAAGGAAAGACCGTCACCCGCGACATTCGCCCCTTTGTCGAGGCGCTGACGTTAAACGCCGAAGAGAAAAAAGTCTCCATGACCCTGCGCCATGCCCAGACCGGCTCCGTCCGTCCCATCGATATTATCCAGCACATCCTGGGCTTTCCCGCCAATCAGACGCAGCAGGTTTGCGTGATCAAAACAAAAACCATCCTGGCCTGATTGCTATCCCATCTCCAGGAGAATTTTGTTCAGCTCTTTGATTTCATCACGCAGGGCTGCGGCTTTTTCGAATTCCAGATTTTTCGCGGCCTGCTTCATTTCCGCCGTCAGATTTTTAATGAGAGCGGGCAGATCTTCCTCTTTCGCCGGAATGGCCCGGCCTCCGGCATCTATCGGTACGGTCATGTAGTCGGCTTCGTAAATTGAACCCAGGATATTACTGATCGATTTTTTGATGGTTTCGGGGGTGATGTTGTTTTCTTCATTATATTTGGCCTGAATAATCCGGCGGCGTCTGGTTTCGTCAAGACAGGCCTGAATAGATTTTGTTATTTTGTCGGCATACATGATGACCTTGCCGCCGACGTTGCGCGCGGCGCGGCCGCTGGTTTGAATCAGTGATCGTTCGGAACGCAAAAACCCTTCCTTGTCCGCGTCAAGAATCGCCACCAGCGACACTTCGGGGATATCCAGACCTTCTCTTAAGAGATTGACGCCGACCAGCACATCGAACTCTCCCAGGCGTAGATCACGGATGATGCTGACGCGCTCCAGCGTATGAATATCGGAATGCAGATAACGCACGCGGATGCCCAGGCCGGTGTAATAGTCTGTTAAATTCTCCGCCATGCGTTTGGTCAGCGTGGTCACCAGAATTCTTTCCTCTTTCTTAACGCGGAGACGGATTTCTTCCAGCAGGTCGTCCACTTGATGCACGGCGGGTTTGATTTCTATTTCCGGATCCATCAGACCTGTCGGACGGATAATTTGTTCCACGCGGATGCCATGCGCTTTTTCCATTTCAAAGGCGGCCGGCGTCGCCGAGATATAAATCCGCTGATTGGGCAGCGCTTCGTATTCTTCAAACCGCAGCGGGCGGTTATCCAATGCCGAAGGCAGACGGAAGCCGTATTTCACAAGCGTTTCCTTGCGCGACCGGTCGCCGCGATACATACCGGCCACCTGCGGCAGCGTGGCGTGGCTCTCATCAATAATAATCAGGGCGTCTTTCGGCAGATATTCCATGAGCGTCGGCGGCGGTTCGCCGGGTTTGCGGCCGGTCAGATGGCGGGAATAATTTTCAATGCCCTGGCAGTAGCCCATCTCTTCCATCATTTCCAGATCAAAATTTGTGCGCTGTTCCAGCCGTTGTGCTTCCAGCAGCATATTCTGTTCTTTATATCTGGACAGGGTCTGCGCCAGTTCCGCGCGGATGTCGGCGGTCGCCCGTTTGAGATTCTCGCGCGTGGTGACGTAATGGCTGCCCGGATAGACGGCTGTCCTGGTAAGCGAGCCAAGCTTCTTCCCGCGCAACGGGTCAATCAGATAAATCGCTTCAATCGTATCGCCGAAGAATTCCACGCGGATGGCCTGTTCGTCTTCATAAGGCGGAAAGATTTCCACGACATCGCCGCGCACGCGAAATGTGCCGCGGTGAAAATCAATGTCGTTTCGTTCATACTGGATTTCAATCAGCCGGTGCAGCATGTCCTCGCGGGAAACATCCTTCCCCACCTCCAGCTGCACAATCATGCCCAGATAGGCTTCCGGCGACCCCAGACCGTAAATGCAGGAAACGCTGGCTACAATGATGACGTCACGGCGCGTCAGGAGCGCGTGAGTCGCCGCATGGCGCAGTTTGTCGATTTCCTCATTGATGGCCGAATCTTTTTCGATATAGGTATCCGTTGTGGGCAGATAAGCTTCGGGCTGGTAGTAGTCATAATAACTGACAAAGTATTCCACGGCATTATCGGGAAAGAGGCCTTTGAATTCTTCATACAGCTGCGCGGCCAGTGTTTTGTTATGTGCGATAATCAGCGCCGTCCGCTGCGCACGCAAAATGACATTGGCAATCGTGAAGGTTTTTCCGGAGCCGGTAACGCCCAGCAGCACCTGATGTTCTTTGCCGTCAGCCAGCCCCTGCGTTAATGCATCAATAGCCTGCGGCTGATCGCCCGACGGGATAAAATCTGTAATTAAAGAAAAAGTTTCCATAGCTCTATTGCTGTCAATAAGCCTGCATGTTGCAAAAAAAGCAACAACTTCTTTGACGGGTAAAGCGCAACACCAAATGCCCGCCGAAATACACCTGATTTCAACATCTTCCTGTTTCCACCTGCTTCGTGGCACGAAATAATATTAGAAGACCTCTTGTGTGTCAAAAAGATTTTAGGCGCAAAATGCGGGAAGCTTTATGGATGACCTTGTTGACAGTCTTGCCGGGCATCATCGGATGACATCCGCATCGCCGCCGCTCTATGAACGGATGGCCTGATGCCGATCCGATTCCGTTTGACAATTCATTTATCTCGTTTATATTAAGGCCGTCAATGGCGTCCAGGTCATTGGCATGGATCGTTTTCATCAGTACTCTCGAAGTTCTTCAACATAGCAAAGTTTATTCGGGCGTTTCGTTTTTTAAGCTGCTTTTTTTCAGGAGTCAACGCGATGGAGTCGTTAATCTGCAAACACTGGCATCACTGTCCGGCCGAAGAAGTCACAACACTTTTAACCACGCATCCGGATCGCGGGCTTTCGCTGTTTGAAGCAAAACATCGCATCGAACGTTTCGGCCTCAATATGGTCACGGCCAAAAAGCAGAAAGGGCCGCTCGCCCGGTTTCTGCTGCAATTTCGCCAACCGCTGGTCTATATTTTGCTGGCCGCCGCCCTCATCACACTGCTTTTGCGGGAATGGGCGGATTCGTCCGTTATTTTCGGCGTCGTCATCGTCAACGCCGTCATCGGGTTTGTTCAGGAATCGAAGGCAGAAAAGGCCATTGAATCCCTCAAGCGGATGATGACCACGCAGGCTACGGTTTTGCGCGACGGCAAGTGGATGCAGATCGACTCGATCCATCTGGTCGCCGGGGACATCATCCGCATCCAGTCCGGCGATAAGGTTCCCGCCGATGTCCGTCTGCTGTCTTGCCGCGACTTGCAGGTGGACGAATCCGCGCTCACCGGAGAATCCGTACCCGTCATCAAAAAGGAAGAGGTGCTGGACCCCGAAACGATTCTGGCCGACCGGCGCAACATGGCTTACGCGGGAACACTGGTCACTTACGGACAGGCGCAGGCGGTGGTTGTCGCCACCGGCAACAAAACCGAAACGGGGCGCATCTCTGAAATGATCTCCGAGGCGACGGACCTTTCCACACCCCTTACCATCAAGATCGCTTCCTTCAGCAAGGTGCTGTTGATCGCCATCCTGGCGCTGGCGGCGCTGACCTTTGCCGTGGGGCTTTGGCGCGGTGAAGGCGCGGTCGATATGTTCATGGCCGCCGTCGCGCTGGCCGTGGGCGCCATACCGGAGGGGCTGCCCGCCGCCGTGACCATTACACTGGCCATCGGCGTTAGCCGCATGGCCAGACGCAAGGCCATCATCCGCAAGCTCCCCGCCGTGGAAACCCTGGGCAGCACGACCGTGATCTGCTCGGATAAAACCGGCACACTAACCGAAAATCAGATGACCGTCCGCCGCATTTTTGCGGGAAACGTTTTTTTTGACGTGGAAGGCAACGGCTATGCGCCGGAGGGCCGGATTCTCGCCAATGGCGCGTCCGTAACCGGCCAACTGTCCACGCCGCTTTCCGAGACGCTCATCGCCGGTCTTCTGTGCAACGATTCGCGCCTGGTCGAATCGGATTCGCTCTGGCGCGTCGAGGGAGACCCGACGGAAGGCTCGTTGATTACGGCCGCCGCCAAGGCCGGGTTTTTTCCCGGGCAGGCTCTGGAAACAATGCCCCGCCTGGATATCGTTCCCTTTGAATCGGAACGCCAGTTTATGGCCACCCTGCACAAAACCGGGCAGGGCAACCGACTCTATCTGAAAGGCGCAATTGAAAAGGTTCTGGAGGCCTGTTCGGAGAGTCTGTCGACGGACGGAATACCGGCGCCGCTGGACAAGGGCGATATCTTCAAAAAGTCGGACGAGTTTGCGGCGGGCGGTTTGCGCGTGCTGGCGCTGGCAAGCAAGACCATCGATAAAAACAAGCTGGATGTTGACGACTGCCTGTCGGGCCTGACCTTCCTGGGCTTGCAGGGCATGATTGACCCGCCGCGCACCGAAGCTATTGCCGCCGTCGGCGTCTGCCGCAAGGCCGGCATTGCCGTGAAAATGATCACGGGCGATCATGCCGTCACCGCGACGGAAATCGCCAGACAGCTGGGCATTGGCCTGGTTCCCGGCCGGGAAAATGAAAAACCCGCGACCCTCACCGGCAGGCAGCTGGAAAGCCTCTCGGACGCAGAGATGATTGAAAAAGCGGAAACGACATCCGTGTTCGCGCGCGTCGCGCCCGAGCAGAAACTGCGGCTGGTCAAAGCGCTGCAGGCCCGCAATCACATTGTCGCGATGACCGGCGACGGTGTCAATGACGCCCCCGCCCTCAAGCAGGCCAATATCGGCATTGCCATGGGCATCACCGGTACGGACGTCTCCAAGGAAGCCGCCGACATGGTGCTCACCGATGATAATTTCGCCAGCATCACCGCCGCCGTTGATGAAGGACGCCGCATTTTTGACAATCTGATCAAATTCATCACCTGGACGCTTCCCACCAACGGCGGCGAAGGCCTCGTGATTCTGGCCGCCGTCATGAGCGGTGTGGCGCTGCCCATTCTCCCGGTGCAGATTCTCTGGATCAACATGACCACGGCGGTGCTTTTGGGATTGATGCTGGCCTTCGAGCCGGGCGAAACGGATTTAATGACGTATCCGCCCCGCAAGCCCGACAGCCCCATCTTGTCCGGCATTCTGATCGGACGTATTTTACTGGTTTCCCTGCTGATGCTTGCGGCGGTCTTTTCCGTCTTCAACTGGCAGAAAGCCGCCGGTTATACGCCGGAAACGGCCCGGACAGTTGCGGTGAACATGTTTGTCCTGATCGAACTCACCTACCTGTTCAACTGCCGGTCGCTGACGCGTTCCATGTTTAAAATCGGGCTATTGTCCAATCCCTGGGTGCTGGCGGGCAGCGGTCTGATGATCGTCCTGCAGCTCCTCTTCACCTATGCGCCGTTTATGAATAAAGTGTTTCACAGCGCCCCGATCGGCGCAAACGACTGGCTTCTGATTGTCGGTGTTGCCCTTGCCGTTTACTGCATTATCGGTTTGGAAAAATGGGTGAGGCTGCATGTATTGAAAAAAGCGCGCTGAGGCAAAACAATATTTACATCTTTTCAATGATTCCTTTATTTATCTTTATCCCTTGGCGGCTTTGCGCCTTTTTTGCTGTTCACTTCCCATTCACCCGGTAAGGCGTTTTAAGATATTCTTTCGCATCAATCTTCGCAGATCCCTCGGCGCCTTCAACTTGCAGCGCCCGCTTGTAGTAATCCCCTGCATATCTGCGTTCCTGACGAATATCATGAATCATGCCCAGATAGACCAGAGACCGGGCCCGCGTGCGGGCATTATAGAAAGATTTGTCCTGAACAACTTTCTGAAAAAACGATTCGGCTCTTCCGTATTCACCGCGTTTAAAATGAATCCGTCCCATCAACTGATTATAGCGCGGCTGAAGCTGCGGAACAAAGGGCGACGCCCCGGAGCTGATGTTTTTTTCAATTTGTGCGGCGATGGCCTCGGCTTCGTCAAACCGGCGCAACTCCACCATGGCCATACCCAGTGTAAAGTAATAGTTATAGTTATTTGGAAATTTATTTTTTAAATCCTGAAGAATGGGCAGGGCTTTGGATGGTTGTTTTTCATAGTTGAGATAAACCGAAATCAGCTCGGATTGAGCGATATCACGAAGAAGATACCCCTTTTGCGCCGCTGTTTTTATTTCCTGCAGCCCCTTTTGCCGGTTTCCATCCACGATCAGCCATGAAGACAGGAAACCGGTCATCCCCTGAAAATGATCAATATGGTAGTGGAGCCATCCCATTAAAAAATCAACATCATAATTATTGGGATCAGCGGATTTGGCGGCTTCCAGATAATCCCAGATACTGGATGTTTCCTGGGCCATGACCAGATATTTCTTCTCTTTGATGGCCCAGTTAACTTTGGCAATTTTAGCCAGAGCCATGGCCAGATAGGCACGGCTGTCTTTAGGATACCGGGCAATCCTTTTTTCACCCCGCGCCAGCGCTTCTTCCGAATAGTACAAAATGGCTTCTTTCTCTTTCTGCCGTTGCTCAAGGGTATAGCACATTTCATAAGCGAATAAATGCAGCATCGCGGACAGGGCATATCCGGTCGGATTTTCGGGCTCCAATTCTATGGCCTTCTTGAAATAAGCATCTGCGGCGGCGTTATCCATATTGAAAGTTTTACTGATCCCCTGCAGCAGATTGGTATGGAAGCTGCCGGTGCGAAGCTCCGTCACCCGCGTGTCGGCTGCCAAAACCGGATTGGATGTCAAAAAACAAAATATCAGCGATAGAATGATCAATAACTTTTTCAGCATATGATTAATAAATTATTTATTTCCTTATAAATTTTTATTTTCACTAAATTTTGTATTCATACACCATTGTTTTTCAGGGCCGTTCAAAACCGTCCAGATGCAAGGCCCCCGAGCCCTGAGGAGTGAGGCGTATTTTCATACGCCGCAACGACGAAGGGTGAGGGAAACGCCGCAGGTGGGCGGTTTTCAACGGCCCAAACCTCACAGGAAGAGGACCGGTTCGCGCAGTATCGCCTCCCTTGCCCGAACCGCGCATGCCGCTATTTCCGGATGCGTATCTTTGAGGGAAGCGATCTGCCGCAGATTGTCCGCCGTGCGCAGGATCAACGAGGCCATGTCGCCCTCGGCAATGCCGGTCATCCTGATCATCAAATCCCAGTCCCTCCCCTGCGCCCAGTAATACATCGCCACCCCGGCCGAGGCAAACAACCTGGCGCCGACAAATCCGGCCTCCTCCAGCCGGCGAGAAAGCGGCCGGACAACCAGCAGCATTTTGCGCAGCACGGCTGTCAGTTTATGCGGCAGTTCTTTGGTGACCATTTGTATCTCATCGTCACGGTCGTAGGCAAACACCGCAACCACCGCCGCCAGCAGTTTTTCATTATCCCCCGGGAAGCCGCCTTTTCGCAGACATTCGGCAACCAAAAGCGGATGGTCCAGCCTCAGACGTGACGCCCAGTGCCCATCATCGGTGAGCCTGCCTGCCGCATCGACAAATCCCTCTTCACGAAGAAAATTCAGGTGCAGGGAAAAATCCTTCCACAGCAGATCGGCGGCAGACGCTCCATGATTTTCCGCTTTCGTTTGCTGCCAGGCCGCAAACGATCTTTCAAATATTTTTTTCACATCATGCGGTGTCTGTGACAAAAGCAGATTCAGAACCATCCCAAAGTCATTCTTCAACTGACTGAAGATATCTTCCGGAGCAGCTCCCAGCATTTTCCTGATATGTCCCAAATCCATAAACCGGCCGGAAACCGCCAGCATAAAGCCGATGTTGTCCTGACCGCGCCTTCCTGCCCTTCCCGTCATCTGGCGAAACTCCGTTGCCGACAGTTCCGCAAAATCATGCCCGTTAAACTGATCGGAATTAAACAGCACAATCGTTCGCGCGGGGAAATTTACACCGGCGGCAATAGTGGAGGTGGCAAAAATCACCCGCAGGCGCCCGCGGTTCATCATTTCCTCAACCAGCAGTTTCCAGGACGGCAACTGCCCGCCGTGATGCGCGGCCAGTCCTGCGGCCCGGAGCGCCTTGATCTGCCGGTGAGAGCCGAGAGAAGGAAACCGATCTAAAAGATCGTATAAATCATCGTTGAACGCGTCATTCTCTTTCAGAGGCGCAAGTCCCGACCGGCAGGAAAGCGCCGCGTCGCATTCCGCGCGCGATTTTAAAAAGAAGATGGCCGGCAGAAGGTTGAAATGCTCCAGCACCCGTATAATACCGGCGTAATCCGGCGGACGGCGGCTTCCCCGGTGCCGGAATTTTTCTTTTTTCAAAAACTCACAAACAGCATGCCCGGCTTTTTTGCCGTCCAGAAAAGGATGCAGGCAGCCGGACGGATGCAGGAACATCGGATACAGCGGCACGGGGCGTTTTTCCTCACGGATCACCGTGCAGGTTTTATTGCGGATGGATGAAAGCCAAGACGCAATCTCATCGCCATTGCCGATGGTGGCCGAAAGCAACAGCAGATTTACCCGTACCGGCAGGTAAATCATAATTTCTTCCCATACGACACCGCGGTCAACGTCGCCCAGAAAATGTGCTTCGTCCAGAATGACCAGATCGCAATCCAGGTCCAGTCCCTCATGCATAACGTCATAAAGCTGATTGCGCAGGATTTCCGTCGTACCGACAATGATCGGCGCTTCGGTATTTTCTTTGGTGTCGCCGGTGATGATGCCGACATTTTCGGGATCAAAATGCAGGCCGAACTCCACCCATTTGGAATTGGACAGGGCTTTGAGCGGCGACGCGTACCAGGCGCGTCCGCCTTTTTCCATCACCGACAAAATGGCTTCGCGCGCGATCCAGGTTTTACCGGAACCGGTCGGGGCAATCACCAGACAATCATTTTGCCTGATGGCGGAAAGCGCCTGCACCTGAAATTCATCCGGCACAAAAGGCGCGGCTTCAGGCTTGCCGATCCGCGCCAGAATGCTCCGAAGCGGCTGGGCAATGTCCGGTTTCATAAAAGAAAACGACTCCGGGCGTTTTGTTTTTCGTCCGGATAACATGTGCTTATGTCGTAGTGGTATTTTCCTGCAGGTCGTTTTATCTTTCATTATACATGTTTCTAGCACAATGCCGATTAATGGTAAAGCTTCGACAAAGAACAGCTGATAAACATATTACGGCTGACGCATTGTCTCCACCCTGGTCATATTTTTTAATATATCAAACCATTACAAATTTTTTCGAAGAATCCTTGTTGTTGCTCCGACTGTCACATGAATCGCCGCAATCACTTGTCGAAAACTAAACATCCGGCACAAAACAGTCAATTCCATACAGCCCTTCTGCCAACCGTTTCGCAGCAAGCTGAGGCAAATTGACACTTGCCCCGCATTAGCGGGATTAAATGTTTTATTCTTTTTCTGATCGGCATTGAACGTTTCTTTCAATCAATTATCGTTTTAGACAACACTTATCCGGAAGCGGCCGGGATAACCATGGTTATTATTTTAATAATATTAATTATTTAAAGAATTATTATTTTTGCTTTGATATCTGGCACATTTTTTTCATTGTAATCTAATCAAAGACAAGCAAACAGTCTTTCCAGAATTTGAGGAGGATTTGATTATGAAAAAAATTATGCAGACAGCTCTTTTAGTTGGCTTTATTGTTTTGACAACAGCAACTTTCAGCTTTGCTCAATTCAGCGCTACCGGAGATGCCGCTTTCCCCTTCTTCCATTTTGGCTGCCTGGTTATCGGCGGACTCATTATTGTTTCTTTGAAGCGCAAATATGACAAACTATATCTGAGTGAAGCAATTGGATCTTTTGCTCTTTATACGCTTCTGATTGCTCTTTTCACGGCGCCGGTTGTCGATGCTCTGAAAACCCTGATCAGCTAAACCCTTCCCTCTATAGATAGTTCCAGCAGTAAAAAGCCCCCGCCCCACCCCGGCGGGGGTTTTTTTGCTTTTGAGGAGAAAAAATACTTTACAGCATCCAGTATTTCAATTATTAACTTCAGGCTTTATTTGTTTCAATGACAGCCACGGGTGTTTTTAATACCCTCCGCTTTACGGCATGGTTCGACTTAATGATTTCAGGGTGTTACCTTGTCAGAGCAGGTCGGGGCGCTTTTGAAATTTGAGTCTCACTTATAAAATTCTTTCTAAAGGAGATAAGTATATGGCTAAACGTGTTTACACATTCGGGAAGGGAATTAATGAAGGCACTGCCAGCATGAAAAACCTTCTCGGCGGCAAAGGGGCAAACCTGGCCGAAATGGCGAATCTGGGAATTCCCGTACCTGCGGGATTCACAATCACAGCGGATGTCTGCGTTGAATTTTACGAGAACAATAAGCACTTCCCCGCAGGACTCGAAAAAGACGTAGAAGCGGCGCTGAAAAAAGTCGAAAAATCCATGGGGGCTCAATTCGGAGATCCGTCCAATCCTCTTTTACTATCCGTCCGCTCCGGCGCGCGCGTCTCCATGCCGGGTATGATGGACACCGTTCTGAACCTCGGCCTCAATGACGAAACCGTCGAAGGCATCATCCGCATATCCGGCAACGAACGATTCGGCTGGGATTCCTACCGGCGCTTTGTTCAGATGTACGGCGACGTCGTTATGGGGCTCAAACCGGAAGACAAAGACGCGCATGACCCCTTCGAGGAAGTTATGGACGCGCTCAAAGCCGAAAAGGGCGTCAAAGCCGATCTGGACATGACGGTTGGTGATTTAAAGGAACTGGTCGCCCGTTTCAAAAAGCTCATCGTGGAAAAACTGGGCAAGGAATTCCCCTCTGATCCCAAAGAACAGCTCTGGGGCGCCATCGGTGCGGTATTTATGTCCTGGAACACACCGCGCGCCGTCCTTTATCGTAAGATGAACGGTTTTGACGATAAATGGGGCACCGCCGTGAACGTTCAGGCGATGGTCTTCGGCAACCGGGGTGAAAGCTGTGCCACCGGCGTTGCCTTTACCCGCGATCCGGCTACGGGTGAAAATCTGTTCTATGGTGAATACCTGATCAACGCCCAGGGTGAAGATGTCGTCGCCGGTATCCGCACCCCGCAGCAGGTCACGGTGGAAGGATCCCGCCGCTGGGCCAAAGACAACAACATAAGCGAAGAGGATCGGACAAAATCATTCCCGTCTCTCGAAGAATACATGCCTGCCGCCTATAAAGACCTGGTCTATACTTACACAAAACTTGAACATCATTATAAGGAAATGCAGGATATCGAATTCACCATCCAGGATCATAAACTCTGGATGCTCCAGACCCGCACCGGCAAACGCACGGCAGCAGCCGCCGTCACCATCGCGGTGGATATGGTTAACGAAAAATTGATCGACAAGAAGACGGCTCTCTTACGCATTGATCCGACGTCGCTCGACCAGCTGCTCCATCCGACCTTTGATCCTCAGGCAGTCCGCAACGTCATCACCAAGGGGCTTCCCGCCTCCCCCGGCGCAGGAACAGGACGCGTGGTTTTCAACGCGGATGACGCGGATGACTGGAATAAACGCGGTGAAAAAGTCGTTCTGGTCCGTATTGAAACCTCACCGGAAGACCTCAAAGGCATGTCGGCGGCGCAGGGCATCCTCACGCAGCGCGGCGGTATGACCTCACACGCGGCCGTTGTCGCGCGCGGCATGGGCAAATGCTGCGTCTCCGGCTGCGGTGACATTGAAATCAGCTATGCCAGGAAGGAAATCAAGTTTAAAACCGCTCTCGTCAAAGAAGGAGACTACATCTCTATCGACGGTTCCACCGGCGAAGTCATGCTGGGCGAAGTGAAAACACGTCCGGCGGAACTCTCCGGCAATTTCGGCATCATCATGCAGTGGGCTGACGAAGCCAAAAAACTGGGCATTCGCACCAACGCCGATACGCCTCACGATGCGGCGGTCGCCCGGAATTTCGGCGCGCAGGGCATCGGCCTTTGCCGCACCGAACATATGTTTTTTGAAGGCGACCGCATCAAGGCCGTGCGCGAAATGATTCTGGCCGATAATCTGGAAGGCCGCAAAGTCGCTCTGGCCAAACTGCTGCCGATGCAGCGCGAAGACTTCTACGGCATTCTCAAAGCCATGGAAGGATACGGCGTCACCATCCGTCTGCTCGATCCGCCGCTGCACGAATTCGTCCCGCATGAAGAAGAAAGCCAGCGCGAAATGGCTGAGGAAATGGGCATCTCCGTGGAAGCGGTCAAGGCCAAAGTCAATGCGCTTCATGAATTTAACCCGATGCTGGGGCATCGCGGCTGCCGCCTGGGCATCACCTATCCGGAAATCACCGAAATGCAGGCGCGCGCCATTTTTGAAGCCGCCTGTCAGTTGACCAAAGAAGGCGTGGACGCGCGTCCGGAGGTCATGGTACCGCTTGTCGGCACCGTGAAGGAACTTGCCTCGCAGAAGGAAATCATCGTCGCCACCGCCAAAAAGGTCATGGAAGAAACCGGTGTGAAAGTCGATTATTCCGTCGGCACCATGATTGAAGTGCCGCGCGCAGCCGTCACCGCCGATGAAATCGCGACCGAAGCGGCTTTCTTCTCCTTCGGCACCAACGATCTGACCCAGATGACCTTCGGCTACAGCCGCGACGACGCCGGCAAATTCCTGCCCGACTATATCGCAAAGAAGATCCTGCCGGTCGATCCCTTCCGAGTCCTGGACCGCGGCGGCGTGGGCCAGCTGGTTCAGATGGCCGTAGCCAAAGGCCGGGGCGTCAACCCAAAACTGAAAGTCGGCATCTGCGGCGAACATGGCGGAGATCCGAGCTCCATTGAGTTCTGCCATCTGACCGGTTTGAACTATGTCAGCTGCTCACCCTTCCGGGTGCCGATCGCGAGGCTCGCCGCAGCGCAGGCGGCATTAAGAAATGCAGCGCCGGCAAAGAAAGCCGCCGTTAAAGCAGTAAAGGCTGTGGCCAAAGCAGTAAAGAAAGCAGCGGTTGCCAAACCCAAAGCCAAATCGGTCACCAAGAAGGTCGTGGTGAAAAAAGCAGCACCGAAAAAAGCGGCTGTCAAAAAACCGGTTAAAAAAATTGTAGCAAAGAAAGCAGCACCCAAAAAGACGGTAGTTAAGAAAGTTGCCGTAAAGAAAGCCGCGCCGAAAAAGGCCGCTGCTAAAAAACCCGCAGTAAAGAAGACCGCAAAGAAGAAATAATATCTTCAGCGGATTTTGAATAAAAAACAGCCGGAGCAAAAAGATAACTGCTCCGGCTGTTTTATTTTGACCCATCCGCACTGCCTGTCGGGTGATTTCCATGCACATCCCGTTATTTCAAAAACCCCGATAACCGTTCAGAAGGCCTTATCGTTTATCGGCATTAGCGTTTTTCTGGCCATTTACCCCCAGTGACTCGCAAAGAATCTCCACCGGGTCAAACGACGGCATGCCGGAAAGGCTCCCCAACTGCATGCGGCAGGAACCGCAATCAGCAACGATGGCATCCGCGGCTGTCTTCCGGATCAACGACACGGCTTTGCTTCCCAGTTGCATGGACGTACTTTCATTGCTCCTTTTAAAACCATAACTGCCGGAAAGTCCGCAACAGGCATCATCCAGTATTTGACATTCCAACCCGGGAATCAACGCCATCAACTTTGCCGCCGGATAACCGATACCCAACGCCCGGAGGTGACAGGGAATGTGATAAGCCAGTTTGCGGTTCACGTCCTGAAACTGCGGTTTAATGTAACCGTCATCCATGAGCCTTAAAATGTATTCATGAACATCATAGGTATTTTCGGCAATTTTTTTGGCCTGTGGTATTTGCATGATTTCCTGATAATCATTGAGCAGACACAGACCGCACGATGTGCAGGAATACAGAATATCGTATCCGGCATCGATATAGTTGGACAGGGACGCGGCATTTTTCACGGCAAAACGCCTGGCAAGTGCAATATTCCCGTTGCCCAGCGCCGGCAGTCCGCAACACCACTGAGGCGGCAAAACAACATCCAGATTAAATGACCTGAGCAAATCGATAATTTTTCTGCCGATATCCGGACGGTAAAAATTAATAAAGCAACCGTAAAAAAGAGCAACCTTCCGGACGCTTCGGCCGCGGATTTTTTTCTCCCGACGCAAGGCGCGGAAACGAAATTTCGGGAAAGGAAGAGCCGTGCTGATCCCCAGGGCATTGAATATCTTTTTTCCGGCTTTCATGGAGGCAATCCAATTGGCAAGCGGCGCGGTGAGAGAACCCAGCATACTCAAATAATAGTTGTTGGCAAACAGCAGGTGCGCCGGCGAATGCGGATGTTCCCGCCCGTATCGCTGCTGCGCCCGGAGGATAATCTGAGCGGGTTCCACGCCGCAGGGGCAGGCCATTTCGCAGCGCTTGCACTGGCTGCACAAAAGCACCCACTCATCCCCGGCTTTTTCCCTGTCCGACCGGAAGCGCTGGGCATCCGGCCCCGATTGCTTCGGCCCGGGAAACGCCGGGTTCACACGAAATACGGGACAATTTTCCACACAAATCGTGCAGCGGATGCAGTGCTCGTATTTCATCCCGCTCATGGTTTTTTCTCCATGGCGAAAATGCCCAGATAAATATATTCGATGAGCTGCTCTTCCCGCAGTTGATCCCCCCAGAGAACGCCGCGGATGCCGCGAAACCGCCGCTGAAGAAATTCGCGCAGGCCCTGCAGAGATTCCTCCGGCGTCAAAACGCTCATATCATGCATCATCCCCAGAGCGCGAAACGTGCAGAACCCGCCCTGACAGGGTCCCATACCCAGGCGCGTCCGGTGCTGAATGTCGCCGACATGCTTTGTACCGGTTTGCAGGATGGTCCGTGTAACGTCTTTTTTGTTGACAAGCTCGCATTCGCAGATAATGTTTTGCATATCCGCCAGGCGTTTGGAGAGAGGATAGCCGCTGAGCTCTTCCTGTCCGTCCAGAGGCTTTTCAGCGGTCTCGCATTCCTTTTTGAGATTAAACGCCTCCATGATGACATCCACCATTTTTTCAGCCATCAACCGGTAGGTCGTCAGTTTGCCTCCCACAATACTGTACAGGCCGTTTTCATGGTTGATAATCTGAAACCCGCGGGATATTTCCCGGCTGTCCATTTTCCCTGACTTGATCAGGGGACGGACGCCGGAAAACGCGCGAATAATGCGGGTCTGGTTGAAATGCGGCACCATGCGGCCCGCTTCGCTGATAATGGTATCGACCTCTGCGGCCCGCACACTGATCTTATCCGGATCTTCCACGGCAAACGATGTCGTACCGGCCAGACAGACCGCCTCATTCGGCACGATAATATCGCCGTCCGAAGACGGCCGCAGCCGGTTAAGCACCATATCGCTTAAGCGGTGATTGGTGATGACCAGCGACCCCTTGGACAAAGTGATCGGGACTTCACAGCCGGCAAGCCGTGCTACCAGATTGCTCCACGCGCCTGCGGCATTGACAATGATGTTGCCGTAAATTTCTTTGATCTCACCCGTAACCGTATGCATCGTCCTGACCCCGATACAGCGGCCATGCGATTTAATAATTTCCGTCACCCTGTGACGCGTCAGGATGAGGTTATCGTGGAGCCGGGAGGTCATCATGTTGAGCATACACAAACGGAACGGATCAATGGAAGCATCCGGAACTTTAATCGCTTCTTCAATCTCCGGATTGAGATTCGGCACAAGTTCGAGCGCTTTGCTGGAAGACAGAACTTCCGTGGGAATGCCGACTTCATCACATTTTCTGAGGAATAAATCGCGATACCGTTTGGAATCACCGGGCAGACGCACAAAAAGCCCGCCGGTTTGTTCCACGCATTTTTCCCCGATTTTACGCAGGATCATATTTTCGTCAAAGCATTCCCTGGCGGCAATGGGATCGGAAACCGCATAGCGCCCCCCGCTGTGCAAAAGGCCGTGGCAGGCGCCGGTGGCTCCCGCGGCATAATCGCCCTTTTCAATCAGGCAATGGGGGATGCCGCGCAGCGCCAGATCTCTGGCAATGCCGCAGCCGGTGGACCCGCCGCCGATTATGATCACGTCCGTTTTAATCATTTATTTCTTGTCCTTTGCCGCTTTGTGTCTCTGTGCATCTGCTCCTGCTTTATTCACCCTCCCAATGCATGGCGCAGCGCACCGCCTTTTTCCATTTGGCATAAAGCTTTTCTCTTTTATCATCGCTCATGACGGGTTTGAATCTTCGATCGACCTTCCGCCGTTCGGCGATCATGGATTCATCTTTCCAGAAACCCACGGCCAGTCCGGCCAGATAGGCAGCTCCCAGAGCCGTTGTTTCGATAATTTCCGGACGCTCAACCGGCACACCCATGATATCCGACTGGAACTGCATGAGAAAATCATTGGCGCACGCTCCGCCGTCCACGCGCAGTTCACGCAGGTCAATGCCGCCTTCGCTGCGCATCAGTTCCAGAACATCCCGGGTCTGGTAGGCAATGGATTCCAGCGTCGCGCGAATGATGTGGTTTCTCGTCGTTCCCCGGGTCAGCCCCAGAATGGCGCCGCGGGCATACATATCCCAGTAGGGGGCGCCCAATCCCACAAAAGCGGGAACAACGTACACGCCCATGGAATCTTCAACTTTCGTTGCAAAATATTCGCTGTCTTTGGCGTCATAAATAATTTTCAGGCTGTCGCGCAGCCACTGGACGGCCGCACCGGCAATAAAAATGCTGCCTTCCAGAGCGTATTCCACTTTATTGTTCACACCCCAGGCAATCGTGGTCAAAAGGCCGTTTTCCGAATGAACCAGCTTTTCCCCGGTCAGCATCAGCATGAAGCAGCCGGTGCCGTACGTGTTTTTAACCATCCCCGGCGCATAGCAGGCCTGGCCGAACAGAGCCGCCTGCTGATCGCCCGCATCCCCGGCAATGGGTATCTCCGCTCCAAAGAGCCGGGCATCCGTATTGCCATAGACCGCACTGGACGGCTTCACGCAGGGCAGCATCGATACCGGAATGTCCAGTTCCTTTAATATTTTTTCATCCCATTTCAGTTCTTTGATATTATAAAGCATGGTGCGGGAAGCATTGCTGTAATCAGTGACATGCACCCTGCCCCGGGTCAGGTTCCAGATCAGCCAGGTATCGATCGTCCCGAAGAGAAGCTCGCCCTGCGAGGCTTTCTGCCTCGCGCCTTCCACATGATCCAGGATCCATTTTACTTTGGTTGCCGAAAAATAGGCGTCCAGCACCAATCCCGTATTCTCGCGAATATAACTTTCCAGACCGCGGGCCTTGAGGTCGTCGCAGATAGCCGACGTACGCCGGCACTGCCAGACGATCGCATTATAAACCGGCTTTCCGGTTTGCTTTTCCCACACAACGGTGGTTTCGCGCTGGTTGGTGATGCCGATGGCGGCTATCTCTTCGGGCGCAATGCCGGTCATGGCCAGAATTTCACTCACCACGCCGCTTTGCGATCCCCATATCTCCATCGGGTCGTGTTCCACCCAGCCGGCCTTGGGGTAAATCTGCGTAAACTCCTTCTGCGCAACCTTGACGACTTGCCCTTCGTCATCATAAATGATGGCACGGGAACTGGTTGTGCCCTGATCAAGTGCTAAGATGTATGATCTCTTCATGCCTGCGCTCCTTCATGATGTTCATAAAACAAGCATCCCGCACATCACTTAAACCGGCAATTGCCTGTCTGCGGGTATTGCTTGACTGATATTGTAATCCTATAACATTTTATTCCCGTTTGCACGGTCAAGATTACGTCATTTAAGGCAGGATCGGAATCTTTTCGAAGGACAGGATCATCCCGTCAACCTATATTGCCATGCCATGAAGAGGCGATGGAAGACCCGAGAATATTCTTTTTGATGATACGGGAAACCCACTCGTGCCTACTCCCGGCTATTTTTTCACCTTACCCAGATGCGCTTTGAGCGCGTTCAATCCGACCCAGATTTCATCTGCCCCCGCAAATTTTCTCATGTCCGTCGCGGAATACGTAATGACACAGGTCGGCGTCTCATCTATTTTATTTTCCTTGATGAGCGCGTTCATGAGGGGGAAAATTTTTTTTTCATCCAGCATTTTGAGAGCAATCTTTTCCCGCTGGAGATAACCCAGCAGGGCTTCTTCCGTTTGGATGCGTGAAACCTGCGCCGCTTCAAAAAGTTTTCTTCTCACGGACAAAATATTGTTTGCTCCGCCGTTGGCGCCCGCCGCATAAAGGTAATACCTGGCATACAGCGGCGTCGCCCGTGAAAACGGCACGTCAATAAATGTAATTCTGACTTTGCCCGTGGAAAGCAGCTCTTTAAACAGCGGTTCGGCCTTTGCATCAATGCGTTTGCAGGGCGGGCAGAAGTAGTCGGAAAACATGAGCACGTCATAGGGGCCCGACCCCAGAGACGGAACCACGCGTAATGTCTCTTGTCCATAGGCCGTTGTTACAGAACCTGACAAAGTCAGCAAAACAGCAAAACATCCCAAAACAGCGATTATCAATAATGGCAGCTTTTTAATCTTCACCACAGATAAATTTACCTCCCCGAATAAATAGAGTCATATTTCTCGCCGGTTTTCACACCGTGCAAATGGAATCTCATGATTAATATCGTCTGCCTTTGCGGCTGTTTCTCGTTTCATTGAGTTTTTCCGGATATCTCCCCACGCTGATAAAAGCAGCTCTGTCCCCGTCAGCCGCGCGAGCCTGATGGCGGATAGGACGATTGCCGGCTCCATGGATAATGATTTTATCCGTCATCATTACTTCCTGTCATCTGCAGAAAGATATCCCGTCCGAGACTTCTCAGACTTTCAACACCTTTCGGCTCGTGATCTAAAAGAGGAACGAAGATCATCAGTTTGTGGAACCGGGCTTCAATCTCGGCAAGATACCTCTCCTGCTGCTTTCGCCTTTTATCGAAAAAGTCATTGTGTCCTGCGTCGTTCGGCAGAATATAGTTGACGGCCAACGCCGCCGTATCTATGCCTACCTGCATTTTCAGATCTTCGGCTGCCCGCCAGGCCTCGACCATGGGCGTGTATTCGGGATACATGACAAAGACAAAGGCGCTCTTGTTCGGGTTGCGCATTTTTTCAATGACGTCGGCATATTTGTTCTGCGTGGCCTCCGAGGTCTGCTTCGTGAGCGTTCCCAGGTCGATAAATCCCTTCCAGTCGGTGGGAAGCTCGAGGAGACGCAGGGTGTGTCCCGTTGGCGCCGTATCGAAAACAGTGATGTCGTAACCGCCGGCCTCGAAGTAACTCATGAATTTCTCGAAGGCCGCCATCTCTTCGGCGCAGGGGGAATTCAAATCCTCCTCGATGGATTTTTTTGTTTCCTCGCTCTGGCCCTTGACGGCTTCCAGAATTCTTACTTTGTATTCTTCCAACGCCTGCCGCTGATCAATCCGTGCCGCATAAAGATTTTCCACGCCATTGATCTTCGAGGGCTCATGGTTGATGGCCTGACCGAAGATATCGTGCAAATGGGACGCCGGGTCCGTGGTGACAATGAGCGTCTTATACCCGTGGTCGGCCAGATACAGGGCGGACGTGCTGGCAATGGTGCTCTTGCCCACACCGCCTTTGCCGGTAAAGAAGATATACCGCCGACCGTTTAACGACTTTAATAAATCAAGGCCATTCGCCTTGCGATAGAACGACTGCGTGACCCCCATGTTTGTTGTCACAACCGATTCCTGGCTTTGACTTCCATCCTGTTTCCCGTCGTAAATAAAGTTTCCCACGTTGTGAAGGAGTGCGATTCCCGACACCTCGGCGTCACGCAGTGGATATAAGACCTTCTCCAATGCAGGAAACTCCGCAGCGATCCGCACGATGATTCCTTCCTCGTCCGCCTTTTTCTTCCGGAAAAAGTCATCTGTGCAGGCTTCCGCAGGCAGGATGCCGTTGATAATCAGAAAACTCGTGGCAATGTCCAGCTTGGATAGTTCTTCCGTGCTCCTTTTGGTTTCCAGAAGAGATGAATTTTCGGGTTTAAGAACAAATATAAAGGACGTCCGTTGGCGATCCTGAAGGTAAGAAATCGCCTTTTCGTACTTGGCTTTCTGGCTCTGGAGAGACGCTCCTGGTCCGATGCATGTGGCAGCGTTTTCGTTCAGTGTCTCTGTCCAACCGCTCGGCAGCTCCAGCAGGCGAATGGTATGCCCCGTCGGCGCCGTGTCGAAAACAACCACGTCGTAGCCGGGATCGTCCATAAATTCGATAAACTTGTCGAAGGCCGCAACTTCCTCCACGCAGGGACTCTTCAATTGCTCCCGGATGACATTCATGTTTTTTTCATCCAGCAATTCCTTCAGGGGGGCAACGATCCTTTCGCGGTATTCCTCCGATGCCGTATCAGGATTGATCTCCATGGCATGCAGGTTGTCTATCCCCTGAACAGGCGAAATCTTATGGCCGATCGGCTGGCTGAAGATATCCGACAAATTAGGCGCCGGATCGGTTGTGACCAGCAGCGTTTTATATCCCACTTTCGCAAGCCAGACTGCCGTGGCACAGCTCATCGTACTTTTGCCGACACCGCCCTTGCCGCTAAAAAATATATACTTAACCTGATTTTTGTCAGGTTTAATTAAATCCTTAATCATTTCTGTTTATCAATCCTCAATTTGCGCGGTTCATTTTTTCTTCGATAGCCGCTTTCAATTCCGCATAGGTCAGGTATTTTCGCCTGGCGATGAGGTCGCCGTTAATAGTTGTAATCGGCAGAATTTCCGGGCCGCTTTCCTTGACCAGCCGGGCAATTTCCGGATGTGACAGGAAAATGAGACTATTGAACGTCAAACTGGCCCGCATGATCGTTAATTGATCGCCATACTCGGTTTGCAGACGTTTCAGTGTTTCATTGAACGCTATCAGGGTCTGGTCCGGTTCCGGACCGCAGACGCCTGTCGAACAGCACATGGCTCCCTCATAAATGATCAATTCATTTTTCTTCATCAGGCCAACCACCTTTCCTTATTATTACTTTTCACACGCGCTTGCTGATGCTCCGGGCAGCAGCCGATTATACCAACCCTGTGAACGGTTGCAGATGTTACAGACCGAGAGCATCACCGGCACTTCCACCAGAACGCCTACCACGCAGGCCAGGGCGGCACCGGAACTTGGCCCGAAGAGTGTGATGGCCACCGCCACAGCCAGTTCAAAAAAGTTGCTCGCCCCAATGAGCGCGCCGGGCGACGCCACATTATGGGGTACTTTGAAAAAGCGCATGAGCAGGTAAGTCAGACTGGAATTAAAATAGACCTGAATGATAATGGGTATGGCAATCAGGATCACAGCGACCCATTTGGTCGTGAGGTTTTCCGCCTGAAATGCAAATATGAGCAAAAGCGTCAGGAGCAACGCAACAACGGTTACCGGATGAAAAAAAGGCAGAAATCGATTTTCAAACCATTCTTTGCCATAGATCTTTAATAAAGCGGTGCGTGTTATATAACCGGCTGCCAGAGGGATGACAATAAATACAACAACCGAAGTGATCAGTACTTTTGAGGGTACAATAACATCGGCTACTCCGAGGAGAAACATGACAATCGGCGCAAATGCGACCAGCATAATCAGATCGTTTACCGCAACCTGCACCAGCGTGTAAGCGGGGTCGCCGTCGGTCAGATACGACCAGACAAAAACCATGGCCGTGCAGGGCGCAGCAGCAAGGATAATGAGACCGGCGGTGTAACTCTTGGCCGTTTCCGGATCAACCCAGGCGGCAAATACATAATGAAAAAATATCCAAGCCAGCAAGGCCATGCTGAAGGGTTTGACCAGCCAGTTAACAAATAAAGTAACGAGCAGTCCTTTGGGCTTTTTCGCGATGCCACCCAGGGACCCGAAGTCGATCTTCAGCATCATGGGGAAAATCATGAGCCAGATGAGGATGGCAATGGGCACGTTAACCTGAGATCCTTCGCCGAATTCCAGCTTGCTCAGCGCCCCCACCAGATCGGGCATTAATTTGCCCACTGCAACGCCAACCACCATACAAATCAACACCCACAGGGTAAGATATCGTTCGAAGACGTTTAACCGCTTCGGCTCCGATCGGGGTATTTTCTGCTGCTTCATTTTTGCTGATTCTCCTTTCCTGTATGATATATTTTCTTAAATACAATGCATAGAAAAAAACCATGCCTCTTTTCTCATGAGGCTGCTATTTTATCCCTGCAGTTTGAGCCGCAAAAGCCAGCCACTCGCGGATTATTTTCCTGTCCGGAACAACGCCCGTGGAAACGATTTTCCTGTTGATCACAAGAGCCGGAAGCCCCATGACGCCGTACCGGGCGATCTCCTGCACATCGGTTATGTGCTCCAGGTCGCAGGCGAGATTCATCTCGGACATGATATCCCGCACAGTGTTTTCCAGAGACGTGCACTGGTAACAGCCGGGGCCTAAAATAACAACCCGCAACTCATCGGAGTGTTCTTCTTCGACATCCTGCCCCAGATATTTTTTGTATTCCCTGATGACCGCTGTGCTATAGGCCGGCAGCAGCTTGTCGGGGATATAATTCTTCCCGGCAATGCGCCGGATGATCTCTTGGGCAATTTCGGTCTCGTCGGCATCCTTCCTTACGGACCCGGCCGCTTCGCTGATGGCTTCATCAAGACCGATGACACCCGTGAGACGGCCGCCTACGCTGATTTGTCGAATTTTTGCCTGCATGGTCAAACTCCTGTAGAAAAGATGCGTCACGCCTGGTCGGAAAATAAGACCTTCAACTTATCTTTTATTTCATCGCGGACACGACGGAACTCACCTTCGATTTCCTCCTTCGTTCCGCAGGCCTTCGCCGGATCGTCAAAGCCAATATGCGTCTTTTTCGCCCCGCCGATATACAGCGGGCAGACTTCATTTGCGCTGCCGCAAAGCGTGATCACGTCATCAAAATGATGTCCATCGAATACCGAAAGATTCTTCGATTGATGTTTTGAAATATCAACCCCGATTTCTTTAAGCACTTCTATCGCCGTCGGGTTGACAAAAGAGGCCTGCGTACCCGCGGAAAATGCCTCAACGCGATCGCCGAAAAAATAGTTGGCAATGCCCTCTGCCATTTGTGAACGGCAGGAGTTGGCGCTGCATAAAAACAAGACCCTTTTTTTCATCATGTTCCCCTTTAACGCTTAAATCCAATTCAGTGCAGCCAGATAAACACCGCCCAATATCACAAGAACACCGCAAATCTTTTTCAGGATAACCGCACCTCTTGATTTTTCCGTCCAGTGGAGATAGTGCTGAACTGCCTCTGTAAAGGTTCCGGCAAAAACCAGAACCGCGCAGTGCCCGATGCCATAGGCCAGTAGCAGGGACAGGGCAAAAACAATTTTTGTGGACGCCATGCTGAAAACAACTCCCAACATAGTGGCCATGTAGGCAAATGTACAGGGCCCCAGAGCAATGCCGAATAAAAGTCCCAGCGCAAAAGCGGCCAGCAATCCTTTGCGCTGATATTTCGGGTTCGCTCCGCCTTCCATAAAAGGAAGTGGCAGGATGCCCAGCAAATTAAGACCAATGGCAAAAAAAATAACAGCTACAAAATAATTGCCGTAGCCGCCGATATCACCCATCATTCGTCCCAACAATCCGGTAATGAGTCCGATAACGCCAATCGTGATCAGAATACCCAATCCGAAGAGCAGCGAAAGAACAAAGGCCCGCCGCGTGGTGATGTTGCCCTGCCCGTCGATGAAACCGACAATCAGGGGAATGCATGCGATATGACAGGGCGACAAAATGACCGAAAGCACCCCCCATACAAAAGCCGCACCGATGGCGATTTCAGGTGATTGCGTCAAAGCCTGCGACAACCAGGTGAAAAGATCAACAATCATTTACTTGACTCCCTGCTTTTTCAAAACCGAGACGAGATCATCCTTCGGAAAGTATCCTTCATGACGGAAATATTCCTTGCCGTCCTTGTCCAGAAAAACCTGCGTGGGAATCATGCGAATATGATATTTTTCAGCGTCCATCCGCCCTTGCTGCGTCCAGACATCGTGAAAAACAACCTTAACCTGCCCTTGATATTCTTCTTCCACGGCTTTCATAATCGGCTGCATGGCCTTGCAGGGAATGCACCTGGCGGCTCCGATTTCGACAAACGTGACCAAAACTTTGCCCGCCTTTACTCCTGTCTGATTACTCGCTTTTGCCGCCGCCGACTTTCCGGTTCTATTCTGAGCAAAAGCCCGGCTGTAATCCAGCGCAGTGAAAGTGAAGGCCGCTATTGTCAGCAACGCCAGGATCCCCATTATTTTTGAACGCAAAGTCATCCATCATCTCCTTAAGTTTTTTCAGTCCATTTCTATCATGCTGGTTCAAACCCGTTCCATAAACCGCAACAACCATCAGCTTTTGAGTTTCGAATACAGACCCTTCAGGCGTGTTTCATAAATCTGCCGGATACCCTGCTCTTCTTCACCCAGCGGCTTGACGGGAATAAGATTGACTACCTCGTCATACTCACGTCCGCTTTTGAGCAATGTCTTTGCAGCCCCTTTGATCATTTCATACAACGCCTGATCCGTTTCTTTTTGCGTCAGACCGAAAGAACCGCCAAGTGTGCGTAGTTGCTGCAACTGGAACCAGAAATAGGTCGGCCCCATCGCGGAAAGAATCGCGTAGGCTTCGAGTTTTTCTTCGTCCACTTCCGGGCTTTCACCCCATATTTTGAAAAGGTGTAAAAGACTGCTTCGCTCATTCTCGCTTAAAGCCGGAGCGAAGCAAACAGGGTTATACCCCTCATGGATAACAGACGGCGCATTGGGAATCATCCGGACAATTCTGGTAAAGCCGCCCAATGCCGATGACATTTTTTCCATGGATATTTTCGGCGCAAGGGATATAAAAAAAGCGGAGGATTTCAGTTTACCCTTTATTTCATCAAGGACGGCGGCAATGGCCGGCGGATGCAGCGCCAGAAACACCAGATCGCAGGATGACGGCTTGCTGTTATCCGCAAGGGCTGTTTCGATATGTGAATATTTCTTTTTTAGACTTTCTAACACTGCTGCATTATTGTCGCTGACCCATACCTTTTTCGGGAGTTTACCCTGATTATTCCATGCTTCCATGAACAATTGCGTGATCCGGCCACCGCCGATAAAACCGACTGATAGATCTTTCATATCAAGTTTTCCGCCCATCTTTTCTCCCCCATTTTTTATTTTTACGTTCACCAGGCAACATGATGCAAGACTGCCTGCTGATTATTTTTGCTAATAAATCCAGTTAAACAGAAATCCTACAATCATAATGCCTGTGGCAACGACACTGACAAAAATAATAATAAGCGGCAGTTTGATAACTTTCTTCAATATAATCATTTCGGGCAGCGAAAGACCAATGGTTGACATCATAAAGGCCAGCGCGGTACCGAGAGCGGCGCCCTTTCCGAGCAATGCCTGAAGAATCGGGATAATGCCGGCTGCGTTGGAATAGAGCGGTACGCCGATGAGGACGGCCAGAGGAACCGACCACCAGGCGTCTTTGCCCATGAAGGAGGCCATGAAGTTTTCCGGCACGTACCCGTGAACAGCAGCGCCGACCGCAATACCCGCCACAATGTAAATCCAGACCTTGGAAACAATATCCACCACAGCCGTATAGCCCGCCTGGATTCTGTCGTGAAAGGTGACTGTTTCTTCCGCCAGCTGAAAATCACCGGCTTTTATTTCATAAACCCATTCCTCGACGAAGCGCTCTACCTTAAGCTTGCCGATCACCCAGCCGGAAACAATCGCGATAATCAAACCGGTACCTGCATAAAGCAGGGCCGTTTTCCAGCCGAAAAGTCCGAAGAGCAAAACCAGCGCGACTTCGTTGATCATGGGAGCGGCGACCAGAAAAGAAAACGTAACACCCAGGGGAATGCCGCTTTCTACAAATCCAATGAAGAGGGGAATGGCAGAACAGCTGCAAAAGGGCGTTACTACACCCAGTGAGGCAGCCATGATGTTACCGATAAAAAGCGGTTTTCCTTCCAGCGCTTTTCTGGTTTTTTCCGGCGAGAAATAAGACCGGATAATTCCCACAACAAAAACGATGACCGTCAGCAGAATCATGACTTTGGGCGTGTCGTAAAGGAAAAACCGAATCGCTTGAGTCAAGTGCGATGATTTATCCAAACCCAAAATATTATAAACCAGATAATCGACCCCTGGATCCAAAAAGATATAAATGATAATCGCCAGCGGTATCAGCAGAAAGGGAATATACGTCCGTTTATTGGACTTGTCATTATCAGGCGCGACGCAACACTCAGCCATTTTGATTGATCCTTTCAGTTACTGCCCAGCAGTTGTTTGATTTCCGCAGAAGATGGGAGTTTGCCCGCAACCTTTACATTCCCGTCAATGACCAGCGCCGGCGTTGTCATAACACCGTACCCCATGATTTTTTTAATATCGTCAACCTTGGATATGTCCGCTGAAATCCCTTCCGCTTTGACGGCTTCCCTGACCATCTCTTCCAACTTATGACATTTTGCACAGCCCGTTCCCAATATTTCTATTTTCAATTTGAACCTCCTATTTTCTGCAGGATTTCATAATTATTTTGTGATCTTCAGCTTTTGCGGTCAACACATCTTCCACACAGCCGATGAAATTCATGATGCAGGGACATCGCAGCGAATAGTAAATGCAATTGGCCCTTTTTTCATCCGTCACCAGACCGGCGTTTTTCAGCACGCTCAAGTGCTTGGAGACCGTGGACGTGTCCGCGCCGATCATATCCGTCAATTCACCAACGCAACGCTCGTTTTTGTTCAGTTCTTCGATAATCAATAAACGGCTGGGGTGAGCCATCGCCTTGATGATTGCCGCCCGCGCCTCATACTGAGGCTTGATGGAACTTTTCATTGCACGTCCTCCCTTGTCGTATTTGGCCATATAGCCAAATAGCCATGATGTGTCAAGATAAATTTTAACTTTTCTCAGGAGCAGGGATGAAATTTTAAGATTCATCCGGTTATTGCATACTTCCTGAAACAGAATGTCAGAAAAAGATAAAAACGCGCAAAAGAGCTTGGCGTTTCTCCAGGTGGAAATATCATGATTCATGGCATTAAAAATGGGTTAGGTTGGTTTGGTTTGATTCACGCTTGGTTAGACTGGACAAAAGGCTGCATAGCCGTTACAAATAAAGGAATTAAAGAAGTATATAAGTTGGTTCCAAGTGGCACGCTTGTGGAAATCCGACCATAAGAGCAAATAGATCTCTCAACCCGATCGCCGCTACCGGCGCTCCGGCTGATTTCTTCATTACCCGTGAAACAATATATTGCAATATGTTGCATTATGATATATTATGCACCATAAAAGAATTCTGGAGGAAATATATGCCTACAGCGGTTAGAATTTCAGAAGAACTAGTTAATGAGGCGAAGAGATTTAGTCGCATCGATCACAGGTCGCTTGCAGGTCAAATCGAACACTGGGCACGTTTGGGAAAGTGTGCTGAAGAAAATCCAGACTTGCCGTATTCTCTTATTAAAGAAATCTTGTTCGGACTGGATGAATTGGATCAGGGTGAGAAAACAGAATACAAGTTTGGATAGGTTAAAATGAAAATCTATCAATCAAAATTATTTGAGAAAAAAGTTAAGAAGATGACTAAAGCCGAAAAAGAAGCTTTAGACCGTGAGGTAAAGAATATTGCCGAGAAGCCGAATATTAGCGAAGAGAAAAAAGGAGATTTGAGGGGCGTATTTGTCCATAAATTCAAACTTAAAGCAAATTTATATTTGTTGGCATATCGGAAAGCCGACAAAGATTTAGAACTTGTCATGGTCGGCTCTCATGAAAATTATTATAGTGATCTCAAAAGCTACTTAAAAAGCAAATAAATCGGGCAAAAAAGTCGCTCAAGCCGATCGCAGCGCCGGGAGCGCTGCTCCGGCTCACTTCGACGTTGATCTTTCGAATGGAAATCATCAATATCAGGATTTTTGAAAGTCATTTGTTTGTACGTGAAAGAGATAAAAGGACGCATCAACCGGATGAACCAATTTTAATTCAGAGGGTCAAAACCCGGCATGAGCCGGGCTTTACTGACAGAACAAGCATTACTTCTTTTTCAGCGCTTCGGCAAAAGGATTGTTGAAAGGCTTGGGGGCTTCCCTGCCTTTCTTTTTTTCCGGCCTCTTTTCCTGCCGTCCGGACGTGATTTTTCGATCTCCGGCGGCTGCCGCCTCGCCGCTATGCTCCGGCTTATTCTTCTCTCCCGGCGCTTTTTTCATAGAAAGGGAAATCCGCTTCCGTTGTGCATCCACGGCCAGAACCGTCACCTCAATTTTCTGGCCGACCTTCACCACATCCGCAGGGGTCTTGACATACCGGTCGGCCATCTCACTTAAATGAACCAGACCGTCCTGATGAACCCCGATATCCACAAATGCACCAAATGCCGTGATGTTCGTGACCACGCCGGTCAGCTTCATGCCGGAAATTAAATCCGTTATTTTGTTGATGCCTTCGGCGAAAACAACATTTTCAAATTGACGCCGGGGGTCGCGCCCCGGCTTGGCCAACTCCGACATAATGTCTTTTAAAGTGGGCAATCCGACCTTATCGGTTACATAGTTGGACAAAACTATCTTTTGCCGTCTTGCCTCATCCGCCATCAAATCCACGACGGAGCAACCCTGATCCGCTGCCATTTTTTCGACAATCGCGTAACTCTCCGGATGAACAGCCGCGGCATCCAGGGGGTTCACGCTTTCACGAATACGCAAAAAACCGGCGGATTGTTCAAAGGCCTTCGGACCAAGGCGCTTCACGCTTTTGAGCGCATCACGTGTCGGAAACGGACCGTTTTCGTTGCGATGACTGACGATGTTTTCCGCAAGCGTTGCACCCAGACCGGACACATAGGAAAGAAGCTGAACGCTGGCCGTATTCACTTCTACACCCACCGCATTAACACAACTCACGACTACGTCATCCAGGCACTGCTGCAGCAAACCCTGATCCACATCATGCTGATACTGGCCCACGCCAATGGCTTTCGGCTCGATTTTCACCAACTCCGCCAGTGGATCCATCAGACGGCGGCCAATGGAAACCGCCCCGCGCACGGTGATATCCTGATCGGGAAATTCGGCCCTTGCCGCATCCGATGCGGAATAAACCGACGCTCCGCTTTCATTGACCATGACCACCAGAATTTCTTTGGGCAGATCCAGACTCCGTAAAAAACTTTCCGTCTCGCGCCCGGCTGTGCCGTTGCCTACGGCAATGGCTTCAATTTCAAATTTTTTGCACAAAGCCACGACGGTCCGCCCCGCTTCGTCACGCGTTTTCTCCGACATGAGCGGAAAGATGGTTTCATGATGAAGCAGCTTTCCCTGAGCGGAAAGACAGACCGTCTTGCATCCGGTGCGGAAACCGGGATCGATCGCCAGGATGGCCTTTTGCCCCATCGGCGGTGCCAGGAGCAACTGACGCAGGTTATCGGCAAACACCCGGATGGCGGTTTCATCAGCGCGTTTCTTCGTTTCCATCCGGGTCTCTGTTTCCATGGAAAGTGAAAGCAGTCGTTTATAACTGTCGCGTACCGCCAGTTTCACCTGATTTGCAGCTTCGTTGGCGCCGCGGATAAACAGCTCTTCCAGTATCAGCAGAGCCTCTTCATCCGGCGGCATGATCGAGAGCGTCAGAAATTCCTCTCGCTCACCCCGGCGCATCGCCAGCACCCGGTGGGAAGGCGCGGTGGCAACCGGCTCTTCCCAGTCGTAATAGTCTTTGTACTTAATGCCTGATTCCAATTTATCGGGCAGGACCTTCGACCGGATCATACCTTTATTCCAGAAAAGGTCGCGCATTTTAGCCCGGGCGCCTGTATCTTCATTCACCCACTCCGCAATGATATCGCGGGCGTAGGCGAGAGCGTCATCCACCGTTGCCACGCCCTTGTCTTCACTTACAAACAAAGCGGCTTCCGCGGCCACATCAAGGTCTTCCTGCGCAAATATTTTAGCAGCAAGTTCTTCCAGCCCCTTCTCCCGGGCAATGGTCGCGCGCGTCCGGCGTTTGGGACGAAACGGCAAATAAATATCTTCCAAAACGGACATTGTTTCAGCGGAGACAATTTTGGCTTCCAGTTCTTCCGTCAGTAAATTGCGTTCCGTAAGCGACTTCACAATGGCTGAACGCCGGTTCTCCAGTTCTTCCAGTTCGGTAAGCCGGTCACGAATGGCTGTGATAACAACTTCATCCAACATTCCGGTCACTTCCTTGCGGTAGCGTGCAATGAAGGGAACCGTAGCTCCTTCGGCAATCATCAGAGCGGTATCAGCGACTTGTTTTGCAGTAATATCGAGTTCCTGTGCAATCTTTTCGTATCGAAGCGAAATCATATTCTTCCCTTTGCGGTTTTAAGTGGAGCGGGAGCCTTACCACAGCCGGCCAAGGGATGCAATCGGCCGTTTATGTTTTGGCCTTGTTCAGCCGATACACATTATAATTAAAGCTTGCGTCCGGCGGCGAAAATCAGTTAATGTTGAAACACAGTTGAACAGGTGACCAAACGATGACTTCGAAACGCAAAGCTGATCGCGTTGCAAAAATTCTTGATTCCCTTGAAAATGCCGCCGCCGGTGATTATTCCGCAAAACTTGATTTTGCCTCGGAAAACGACGATCTCGGCCTCATCGCGGCCGCCGTCAATAAGCTTCTGCAAAAAACAGAAAAAAGTCTTCTATCCTCTCTGCAAACAACTCCCGGGCTGACTGAAGATGCCGGGCGTTACCGTCATATCCTTGACAACATTGAAGAATCCTATTTTGAAGTTGACCTCAAGGGTAATATCAACTTCGTAAATGACACGGTCATCCGGGATCTGGGCTATTCTCAGGAAGAACTCCGCGGAATTAATTTTCATAATCTTGTTGATGAAACCAATGCTAAAAAGCTCTACGAAGTTTTCCACCAGGTGTTTCTGACCGGACAATCCGTCAAAGTCTTTGATTGGGAAATTCTGAAAAAAAATAAAGGGAAAATCGATGTGGAATCATCAGTTGCCCTGCTGCGCGACCGCACAGGCAAACCTGTCGGTTTTCGAGGCGTAGTCCGGGATATCTCGCAGCGCGTAAAGGCCCGGAAAGACCTGCAGCAGAGTGAGGAGAAGTATCACACGATTCTGGACATCATGGATGAAGGCTACATCGAGCAGGACCTGAAAGGCAGCCTAACCTTTGCCAACGATGCAGCCTGCCGGCTGATGGGCTATCCGCGCGAACAGTTGATCGGCATGCATTACAATGATTATCTCACGCCGGCAGTCGCTCAAAAAATGAAGGATGTCTTCGGCGGAGTCTATCGCACAGGCCTTCCAGACCGCCTTGTCGATTATAATCTTGTGCGCCCGAACGGAACAGTCATCACCTATGAGATCAATGTCGCCCTGAAACGCGACGCCTCGGAAAAACCCTGCGGCTTCCTGGTTCTGATCAGAGATGTCTCTTTGCGCAAGAAAGCGGAAGAAGAAAAACGTTTAAGCGAAGAGAAGTATCGCACCATCCTGGAGATCATGCAGGAAGGTTATTTTGAAACAAACCTCAGCGGCATCCTTACGTTTGTGAACGATGCCGGTTGTAAACTTGTGGGCTATCCGCGCGAGGAGATCATCAATAGAAATTATAGCCACTACTCATCCCCCGAAACGGCCAAGCGCGTGGTCGAGATTTATCGCAACATCCTCAAAAATGACACGCCTGTGTTTATGTTTGACTATGAGGTAATTCAGAAGAATGGATCGATCCGGGTCCATCAGCAAAATGTCGCGCTGATGCATGATGAATCGGGCCGGCCAAAAGGATTTCACACGCTCGTCAGAGACGTAACCGAGCTTAAAAAGGCGGAGGCCGCCCTGCGCAAGAGTGAAGAGAAATACCGTAACATTCTTGAAAACATGGAAGAAACCTACCTGGAAATGGATATCCGGGGAAATTTTATCTTCTTTAATGATTCGCTGTGTCGTGTGCTTGGCTATTCCCGCGATGAGCTGCAGGGAGTCAGTTTCAAACTGCTCTCCCCGCAGGAAAACTGGCAAGTTAAAGCCTTTAAGGAAATCTACCGTACGGGCAAGACTCAATATTTCAATGAACATAAGATGATCAGGAAAGACGGTTCCATCATCTATCTCGATATGACCTTTTCGCGGCTATGTTCATCCGACGGAACCCCGACAGGCTTCGGCGGTTTCGGCAGGGACGTAACCGAAAGGGTCATGGCAAGCAGAATAATAAAAGAAAACGAACTGCATCTTCGCCTGATCACGGACAATATTCGCGACGTCATCTGGACGCTGGACTTCAACTGGAACTATACCTACCTGAGCCCGTCCGTTTTCCATCTAACCGGTTTCACAGCGGAAGAAGTTATGTCCATGCCGCTCAAAGCCATTTTGCCGCCCCATATATTCAAAGAGATTGAAAGCCGGCTGGCTAATGAACTGGCCAGAGAAGCAAGAGGAGACGCCCCTTCCGGTCCAAATGTCAGAACGCTTGAACTGCAGATGATGCACAAAACGGGAAAGCCGGTCTGGGTTGAAGTCAGCGCCAGCTTCACCCGGGATGAAAACGGCAAACCGCTGGAAATCGTCGGGGTCACGCGGGATATTTCCGAACGCAGGAAAGCTGAAGAAGCCCTGCGGGAAAGTGAAACCTTGTACCGCAAAGCGCTGGAAACAACCAGCGACGGCGTCTCCATCGTCCAGGACGGCAAATATGTTTATATTAACCCGCAGTTTTTGCGGACCATGAACATCCCGGACAATCAACTTGTAGAAAATGAGCTGGGCGTTTTTGTGCATCCCGACGACAGCAAAATGTTAAAATATTATTACGCAAAGAGGCTCCGGGGAGAACCGACGCCCGGTAAACACGAGATACGCGTCATCAAACCGGATCAAACGATGATGTATCTCCATGTAACATCCGTAGATATTGTCTATCGCGGGAAACCGGCCCTGCTCAATTTCATGCAGGATATTACGACAAGGAAGCTGGCCGAAGACGCTTTGAAGGAAAGCGAAAGACGCTACCGGCTCATGGTGGAGAACTCCAACGATGTCGTCTGGAGAATTGGTCTGGATTTAAGCATTCTCTATGTCAGTCCCTCCAATGATCGTCTTTCCAGTTACACAACGGAAGAAATCATGGCCATGTCGCTTGGCGACTTCATGTCTAAAGACTCTTACAACCGGGCCGCGCAAATTCTGGCCGAAGAACTGCTGGCGGAAGAAAGCGGCCAACCTGTCGATCTCAACCGGTCCCGCGAACTGGAAATGGAAATCTTTACCAAAGACGGCAAAACATTATTATTCGATGTCATAACCACATTCAACCGCGACGTAAGCGGCAAACCGACGGAAATTCTCGCCGTCGGCAGAAATATTACCGAACGCAGACAAATGGAAAAAGCGCTGGCTGAAAGCGAAGCGCGCTACCGGATGATTGTCGAGAACATGCACGACAGTATCTCGATCATGGATATAAATTTTCAATACACCTATCAAAGCCCTTCGGAAGTCAGGCTCACAGGGTTTACGCCGGAAGAAATTATGCGCATCCCGCTCAAGGATCAGATGACGCCTGCATCCTACGAACTGGCCGAAAAAACTCTGATCCGGGAGCTTGAACTGGAAGAAAGCGGCAAACCCGTTGATCCTCACCGCTCAGTAACTATGGAACTGGAAGCTTATCACAAAAACGGCGGCACCATCTGGGAAGAATCGACGACGACCTTCCAACGGGATGAAAACGGAAAGCCCATCGGTTTAATCGCGACCAGCAGGGATATTACCGCCCGCAAAAAAGCGGAAATGGCACTGGCGGAAAATGAAAGACGCTACCGGCTCATGGCCGAAAACGTCAACGACGTCATCTGGACCATTGATATGGACATGCAGTTTACCTACGTCAGTGAATCCAGCACCCAGGTGACCGGTTATACGCCGGAAGAAGCGAAACGAACTCCCTTGAGCCGACTGCTCACACCAGAATCTTATATTCGCGCATCACAGAGACTGGCGGATGAACTGGCTCTGGAAAGAAGCAGTCGACCATTTGACCGCAACAGGGCTATCACGCTGGAGGTTGAGGCCATGCATAAAGACGGCAGCATCCTCTGGCTGGAAATCACCGGCACATTCAACCGGAACGATAAAGGCGAAATTACGGAAATCCTGATCATGGGCAGAAACTTTACCCAGCGCAAAAAAGCCGAACAGGCGTTGGCCGAAAGTGAAAAACTCTACCGGATGATTGTCGAGAATATGCAAGACGTCATCTGGATCATGGATTTCAATCTCCAATACAAATACCGCAGCCCCTCCAGTATGCACATCACCGGCTATACGGTGGATGAAATGATGGCCATTCCGCCTAAAGATATCATGACACCGGAATCCTACGCCCGGGCCGAAAAAATACTTCTGGAAGAACTGGCCAATGAGCAAAGCGGTCTGGCATTAGATCACCGCCGGGCCAGAACAATGGAGCTGGAAATTTACCGGAAAGACGGGGGGATTGCCTGGATCGAGGTCACGGCCACTTTTAACCGGAATGAAAAAGGCGAGGCCGTTGAAATCCTGCTGGCCGCCAGAGACATTGTGGCGCGCAAAAAGATTGAAGAGGCTCTGCGCGAAAGCGAAAAGCGGTATCGAATGATTGTCGAAAACGTCCACGACAGCATTTCGCTTTTTGATTTAAACTTTGAATACATCTATGTCAGTCCGTCGGAAATCAGGATCACAGGATATACGCCGGAAGAAATCATGAAATTGCCGGTTAAGGATCGGATGACACCTGCATCTTATGCCATGCTGGAAAAAGCCCTGGCGGAAGAATTGGAGCTCGAAGCAAGCGGCAAACCGATCGATCCCAGCCGCTCCCGGACGCTGGAGCTGGAAGTCATTCACAAAAACGGCGGCTCGGTCCTGATGGAGTTAACGGCCACCTTCAACCGGAATGAAAGCGGCCAACCGGTGGGAGTGATGGTCAGCAGCCGCAACATTACGGAAAAAAGAAAAGCCCAGGAAGAGTTGAAAAAAAGCGAGCAGCGTTACCGGATGATTATTGAAAACATGCACGAGATTATCTGGACCACTGACTTGAATTTCCACTACACCTATATCAGTCCCTCCTGTTTGTGGGTTTTGGGCTACACACCCGAAGAAATTGCAGGCTTTCCCATGGAACAGATCCTGACACCGGAATCCGCTTTGCTGGCTCAGACCACAGTGGCGGAAGAAATAACCCGTGAATTCAGCGGCGAACCCGTTGACCCTTATCGATCCAGAACGATCGAACAGGAATTGTATCATAAAAACGGCGGCACAGTCTGGCTGGAGGTCACGGCCACCTTTACCCGCGACGAAAAAGGCCGGCCCGATGGCATGCTTATGGCCGGGCGGGAGATCACGGCGCGGAAAAAGGCCGAAGAAGAAAAAGACAAGCTGGAACTTCAGCTGATACAGGCCCAGAAAATGGAAGTCGTCGGACGTCTGGCCGGAGGTGTAGCGCATGATTTCAACAACATGCTCGGCGTCATCCTGGGTTATGTGGATCTGGCAAAATTGCGTCTGGCGAAACAGCATCCGGTTTTAAAGGATATTGAGGAAATCGAGAAAGCCGCCATCCGCTCCCGCGACATCACCACTCAGCTTTTGGCTTTTTCCCGCAAACAGATTATCGAACCTAAAATCATCGACTTGAATGATCTGATTGTTCATACGCAAAAGGCGTTGATCCGCCTGATCGGCGAGGATATCGAGTTGAAATTCCATCCGGCCGAGAATCTCTGGGCCATCAAGTTCGATCCGTCACAGGTTGAGCAGATTCTCATCAATCTGGCGGTCAATGCCCGCGACGCGATGCCTGACGGAGGCAAACTGACCATTGAAACCGCCAATCTCGTTCTTGATGCCCTCTATTGCAGAAATCACATAGGCTTTACACCCGGCCATTACGTCCGCCTGTCTTTCAGCGACAACGGCATGGGCATGGATAAAGAAACCGTTCAATATATTTTTGAACCTTTCTTTACAACCAAAGAGGTGGGGAAAGGCACGGGGCTGGGCCTGGCTACCGTTTACGGCATTGTCAAACAAAACAACGGATTTATCAATGTATACAGTGAACCGGGACGTGGAACAACTTTCAGTCTTTACCTGCCGCATACCAATGAGGCGGGAAATGTCCGGGATGCAGCCGCAGAAGAACCGGAAATCGCGGGCCAGGGAAACATCCTGCTGGTGGAAGATGATACCATGGTTCTCCAGATCACCAAAGGAATGCTGGAATCCATCGGCTATGGTGTAACGGCTATATCAAGCCCTCTGGAGGCCATATCGCTTTTCAAAAACGCCGACAAAGCTTTTGATCTGGTGATTACCGATGTGGTAATGCCCGGTCTCAGCGGAAAAGACTTGAGAGAAAGACTGGTTGCGATACGACCGGATATCAGAGTGCTCTTCATGTCCGGATATACGGCTGACGTCATCGCCCGCCACGGCGTGCTGGAGGAAGGTGTGCAATTCTTACAGAAACCTTTCACCATCAAGTCTCTTTCCGGTAAAGTGAGAGACGTCATGGCCAGGACGCATTAGTGTATTGCGTCAATAACGTTTATCCCTGTCATTCAAAAATACATATTCCTGATCGTAAATCCTGTCAGAAAAATTTATTCCAGCCGGTTTTTGTGACGGTGAATCATCCGCCAATTTTTCTACATATCGTTCAAGCCGATTGAACATTTCATTGAAAGAAAGATGGAAATAAATGATTTATGGCATGAGGCGTCCGGTGGGGCAATCGTTAAATAATGATGAGTATCCGATATTTGCAAATATCTTTTGCACGCCGTTCAAAGATGGCACGGTCTTTTCATTAGTATAAAGGCAATTGCATACAACGGGTGCAAACCCTAAACAAACACAGGAGGCAACAGATCATGAAAAAGACATTAGGAACCATCGTAGCGGCAGCGGCAGTAGTACTTTTAACAGCAACATTCGGTTTTGCGGAATACGCGGCGGCGGGAGCGGCGAATTTCCCGTATTTTCAACTGGGATGCCTGATCGTA